>NZ_RYDI01000021.1:0-48495 GCF_003970335.1 Flavobacterium sp. LS1P28
AAAGGTTTGCTAATCCATCTATTTGGAAAAATTGCAGCAGCTTTTATTAGCTTAATTTTTTAACCCTTGATTCGCATAATATAATAATATTATTTATTTTTGTTAAAAGTATTAATCAAATCAAGAAGTTATGAAAAGTACAAAAATGGTGTTAGGAATAGCGGTAGTCGCTTTAGGATTTGCCTCCTGTAAAGATGAAAAAACAGAGCAAGCGGAGAAAATAGTGGATTCTTATGTGATGTATGTGGATTCATTAGGGAATGTTTCTTCCGAGAATGCTAAAGCAAACTGGCAAGGAATTGAAGCTACGTATCAATTAAAAAGTGGTAATGCAAAGGCAGCATTGGCAAATATGAAAGACAATGCGGAGGCGCAGAAATACCTTGATGAAGCAAATGCTAAATACGAGGCTTTGAAAGCAAAATACGAAGCCGAAATAGAGGCTCAAGATAAAGCCGCCGCTGCTGCAAACCCAAAACAACAAATGAGGAATGCTTTATTTGGTGAAGGGAAAGTGGGTGAGGATATGAGTTTTGTCTGGGTGGATAAAGACAATGTTCTTAGCGTGTACCAGCAATTTGTAGATGCAGTTGAAACGAATAAAGATAAGTATTCTCGTGAAGACTGGGACGAAATCAAATTGATGTATGAAGCATTGGACAGTAGAAAAAATACAGTTGAAAAAGAAGGACTTTCAGTGGATGATAACAGAAAAATTTCGGGTTTAAAATTAAAATTTGCACCAATTTATACGCTAAACAGAATGGGAGCAAAATCTGGAGAAATGAAAAAAGCTAAAGAATAAAAAGTAGTTATTCGATATTGAAAATGGCAGTCAGCAATGGCTGTCACTTTTTGTAGGTTCGAATCACAAAATGTTCTTTTGGTTGTTCTCTCCTAAAAAATACCAATCCCCACTGAAATGTGTCAATTGTTACCGTTACTTTGGGATGGTTTTTTATAATTTCCCAAGCTTGTTCCATTTCTGGCGACCAGTGGATGTCATCGAATATCCAAAGGGTTTCGTTCGTAATGGTAGGAAGTAATACTTCAAAATAGTCTAATGTTGCTTTCTTGGAGTGATTGCCGTCGAAGTAAATTAGGTTATGGGTTTTAGGCTTTAGGCTTTCGGTTTGTAAATAAGTACTGAACTCTGTTATTTCGGAACATATAGTATTGAAATTGAATTTTTTAAATTGCAATTGAGCTTGTCTAGCGGTTTCAGGACAACCTTCTAAAGTGATTATTTGGGCTTTTAAATTCCCTAAAGCTAGGGCAGAAGTCGCCAATCCCAATGAAGTTCCAATTTCTAAAATAGAGTCCGGTTGAAAATAATTGGTGATTCTAAAAAGTAATTCAGCTCGCTTGGGAGAAATCCCTGCTGTTTTGGCAATCTTGGCAATAACTCTGGAATTCGATTTAAACACTTTGGAACCCGCACCAAAATCAGTGACTTCAATGGTATTATTGTTTGCTAAAAGCGAGTTTCTATATTCTCTTAAAATCGTATATTCCGGTTTTGATTTTTTATCATAAAAGCATCTCGTCAATAAAGTAAACACAAATGGCGAATGCACCGCATGCTCATTTTTTGAGTGCCAAAGGAATTGTAAATACGATTTGATTTGAAACAGCATGGAACTTTTTTGTTACACAGAGATTCTCAAAGAGAAAACACGAAGATACACTGAGTTTTTCAATTTTGTGAATCTTTGCGGTTGCTTCGTGCATCTTGGTGAAAGAACATTGTGGGTGCGAAGATAGTAAGATAATAGTCGAAAGTCAAAATACAATTCTATCATCTTTGCGCTTCGACTTCCGACAGTATTGCTTCGAAACATTACGACTTTAAAAAGGCTATATTTGCAGCCTTGGAATTTACACAAGAATAATATCCATTTTTTTTACGATGATGATTGAACAAATAGAACATAAAACTACGATAAGCTCTGAAGAAATTGACCGCTGCATCGCTATTTTAGCACAATTGAATACGGATACGGATCAAATATTTGATATTCCAAAAGAGCAACGCACCGCTTTAATCAAAGCGGCAGGTATGTTTTCCAGACCCGATCGTGACGAGCTTTCCCGGAGAAAAAAAGACGGTAAAGTGGCTGCTAAACGCAAAATGGAAAAACGAGACCGAACCGCCCGTAAGGTAACCGGAATCCGCCATGCGCGTGAAGCAAGTGTTTTTATGGCGCCAAAACTTTTGGCTTACAATGATCTTGTGAACAAAGAACAATTGGAACTGGAAACTCCACGAAACTGTTACGTGTGTAAAACGGAGTTTACTAAAATGCACCATTTTTACGATACAATGTGTACCGATTGTGGCGATTTTAATTATGCCAAACGTTTTCAAACCGCAGATGTAAATGGGCAAGTTGCCGTTATCACAGGTTCTCGTCTAAAAATTGGATATCACATTACGTTGATGTTGTTGCGTGGTGGAGCAACCGTTATTGCAACAACTCGCTTTCCGGTGGATTCCGCATTGCGTTTTTCTAAGGAAGACGATTTCATGGATTGGGGACATCGTTTGAAAATTCACGGATTGGATTTGCGACACATCCCAAGTGTAGAGATTTTCTGCAATTTTATAGAGCAAAAATACGATCGTTTGGATATTCTGATTAATAATGCAGCGCAAACGGTGAGGCGTCCTGCGGGATTTTATACGCATCTAATGGAAAATGAGGAGCGTTCCATTGCTTCTTTGCCGCAACAGGCACAGGAATTATTACTGGATCATACGAATTGTCTGGATGAATTAAAAGTGTTGACGGCAGGGGCTTCCTCCAATCAGAATATGCCGGTGACTTGGCACGGACCAGAACCTGGAATTGGGTTGCGGGCTTCCGCTAAATTGTCTCAAATTCCGTATTCGTTTGATAATGCTTTGGTGGCAAATGAAGTTTTCCCGGAAGGGGAACTTGATGCCGATTTACAGCAAGTCGATTTAAGAAAAACCAACAGCTGGCGTTTACGTTTGGGACAAATAGAAACCACAGAAATGATCGAAGTGCAACTGGTAAATTCCGTGGCGCCTTTTGTATTATGTAACCGCCTTTCGGAAGTGATGAAGAAAGAGAGCACTGGGAAAAAGCACATCATTAATGTGTCGGCGATGGAAGGGAAGTTTTATCGCTTTTTCAAAGAAGACCGTCATCCACATACCAATATGGCCAAAGCTGCTTTGAATATGCTGACACATACTTCCTCAGGAACTTTAGCAAAAGACGGCATTTTTATGAATGCGGTTGATACCGGCTGGGTAACCGACGAAGATCCTGCAGAATTAGCCAAAAGAAAACAGGAAGAAGAGGATTTTCAACCGCCATTGGATATTGTGGATGGAGCAGCACGAGTGATGGATCCGTTGTTTGACGGTATTAATACAGGAAAACATTGGTGCGGGAAGTTTTTGAAAGATTACAATCCGATTCCTTGGTAGAAATCCCCCTAACCCCCGAAGGGGGAATTAAAAAAGGATATAGAATAAAACAACCACAGTAGAATTGGATTTTGCTGTGGTTGTTTTGTGACTACTATTGTGAGCGCAAAGTCAGAGACATTTGCGCAGCATAATCAAGAACTATTGTATGCTTTGAAGAGCGGGGCTGCTAAAAAAATAAGGAAAAAATCTGAAATTATATTTAAACCAGACTTTTTTTCAGGGTAATAAAATACTTAGAGCCTGTTTATATGAGCTAGGAAGGGAACTTTTGATTTTTATTAAAACTTTCGGATAGCTGTGAAAATAAAACTACAAAGCATCAAATGGACTTTTTATTAATTCTAATATTTCTTACTAATTTGTAATCACTGTTTTTCCTAAAAAACACAACCCCAACATTTCTAGCGTTACCGCTAAAAATATTGGGGTTGTGTTTTGATAATTAGTCAGTTTTGTCATTGCGAGGCACGAAGCAATCACATAACGAGAGCAAAAAATGGGATTGCTTCGTGCCTTGCAATGACTCTAGCCTTCTATCTTCGCGCTCAGTTCAAACCAGCGTTCCTCTTTCTCTTCAATTTTATTGATGAGGTTTTTTTTTAATTAGTTGAATCTAGTTTTTAAAAAGATTTGATACAGAAACATTGTGATGAGGTATTATTCTTTAACTTTAAAACGCTTTAATTCTGCTACTGGTTCAATAGCATGGTATCCTTTCCATATTTTAGGATCGTATGATTTTAAGGATACAATGTTGAATTCATTTTCAACAACTTTAGTAACATCAGTATCTGTTACAAGGGAATGTGATAGATTTAAAAATTCAGTTTTAGTCGTAGAGTTTCCTTCATATTTTATGTCTAATGATAGAATGTCTTTGTCTTCTTTGGTGATTTCAATAAATTTCAAAGGTCGGTTTATATAAAAATAATTCCCATTTTCTTCAGAGGCATAATGCAAGTAATAATTCTTGTTTTCAGATTTTTTGCGAAACATTAAAATTCCTTTGTTGTTATTTTGGGCTACTTTAATGCCTAAAAGCCATTTTAAATTAACATTGTGTAGATTTTCTCCTTCATCAAGTTGGTATTCAGCTCTAAGAACTGCATAATCCGACTCATTAATGTAGAGTTTACCGGTAAATTTTGCACTACCTTTTTTTGGTAAAAATGAAAGTACAAATGCATAATCGTTATCCTCAGTAAAAGTAGTTCCTTCAAATTTGTAAGTGTACAGTTCTGGATTATTTATAAAATCATGCTCAGAAGATTTACCTAAATTATTGTTCTTGATGAATTGTATTAAATTGTATTTGGTAGTTGTTAAAAGCGTACTTTGATCTGCTGTTTTAGATTTTGTTTTCTTTTTGTTGAAATCTTTTCTTAAAGAAATAGTATCTCGAGAACCGATGAGTCCACTTTTAATGCGGTAATACTTTGTAGAATCTAAGTGCTTTAACATTGTTTTTATACCAATTTCTTTCAACTCTTCTGATGAGGTTGTACTTCCTTCATTTTTGAGAACAGTTGCTTTAAGAACGTTAATTTTATGCGATTCAAATGACTTATTATCTTTTTTAATAGTATGAGTAAATAAATTACACAACATGTCTGTATACTCTTTTGGGGGTGATTTAATTAAGGCATTGGTGAAATTTTGAACATCACTATTGACTTGCTTAAGCGCTTGTTTTGAAAAACCTGTCGACTGATTTATATCAACTACAACTTCTTTAGGATATGTCGCCGTTGATTTTCTCACAAATAACATGTCTTTAATAGGATTATCGGTATTTCTATAATTTATAGAAAGATTAGCCTTTACCGTAGCCATGATAACATAAGGATTTGGTTTTTCACCATTTACTTGTACATCATTTAATTCAAAAATAGTAGGAGTGAGTGCTATGATATAATCTAGTTTTGATAATTGACTCACCTTAACTTCAAGATTTTTATATCCAAGATACGTAATGATTAGTGTATTTTCGTGTTGAATTGCAGTTTCAGATAGGTTAAAAAAACCTTCGGCATTTGAAATCAAATGCTCTTTTTTATCAATATTGATGGTGGCGTAGGGAATAGGTTCTTTAGTAGTTGCATCAATTATTTTTACTGAAATATTTTGTGACCAAGAATATTGAAAAAACAAAATAGTACTCAACAAGAGCAGGTATGGTATGAATTTAGATTTTTTTTTGATGGATGTGTTTGTAGATTTTACGTTCATTTGAGTTGATTTACAGTTTGATGATTGAAATTGATAGTCAAATGTATATGTTATTTCAATACTCAAGTTATGTAATTGTGCTAATTTTCTGTTAATATACTCATGCGAAAAACCCCACCACAAGCTACTATTATGTAATTTGTGATGGGGTTTTTACAAAAATTGAATACAATTATAAGTTTTTTATCCTTCCATTTTGGCACTTAATTCAAACCAACGCTCTTCTTTGAGTTCCATCTTTTGGATGAGGTTTTGCAATTCATTTCCTTTTTTCTCGATGTCAGCATCAGTAATTTTTCCGTCCGAAAATAATTGCTCAATAGCTATTTTCTGAAGCTCTAAGTCCTTGATTTCTTTCTCTGTTTTCTGGAATTCTTTTTGCTCGTTGAACGTTAGGTTACCGGTTGGATTGTTTTGTTTCCAGTCTTTCTTTTCGGCTTTGTTTTCTTCTTTTTGAGCCACATCAGTGCTGTCTTCGTAGGCTCTGAAATCAGAATAGTTGCCAGGGAAATTTTCCACGACACCATCACCTCTAAAAATGAATAAGTGATCCACAATTTTATCCATGAAATACCTGTCATGAGAAACCACTAAAAGACAACCCGGAAAATCCAAAAGGAAACTTTCCAAAACATTCAGCGTCACAATATCTAAATCATTCGTAGGCTCATCCAGAATCAAGAAGTTCGGATTCTGAATCAAAACTGTACACAAGTACAAACGTTTCAATTCGCCACCGCTTAATCGGTCCACAAAATCATATTGTTTTTTAGCATCAAACAAGAAACGCTCTAACAACTGCGAAGCTGAAATCAATTTCCCTTTCATCAATGGAATGAATTCTCCGTATTCCTTAATTACATCAATCACACGTTGACCCGGTTTTGGGTTTATTCCGCTTTGCGTGTAGTAACCCACTTTTATCGTTTCGCCAATCACCACTTTACCGCTATCAAGCGAAACGTTTCCGGTCAATAAATTCAAGAAAGTAGATTTACCAGTTCCGTTTTTCCCAATGATTCCAATGCGTTCGCCACGTTGAAAATCAAAACTGAAATTATCCATAATGACATGATCCTTGAATTTCTTGGAAATTTTGTGAAGCTCGATAATCTTGCTTCCCATACGTTCCATGTTAATTTCAAGCTCTACTTTGTTTTCACGGCGGCGGCTTTGTGCTTTTTCTTTGATGTCATAGAAGTCATCCTGACGGGATTTAGATTTGGTCGTTCTCGCTTTTGGCTGACGACGCATCCATTCCAGTTCTTTTACAAAAAGGTTTTGCGCTTTATCCACACTCGAATTTTCTGATGCAATGCGTTCCTCTTTTTTCTCTAAATAATACGAGTAATTTCCTTTGTATTGGTATAATTTTCCGTTATCCAGTTCGATGATTTCGTTACAAACACGCTCCAAGAAGAAACGGTCGTGCGTCACCATAAACAACGTAATATTTTCTTTAGTAAAATAGCTTTCCAGCCATTCAATCATCTCTAAATCCAAGTGGTTGGTAGGCTCATCCAGAATTAATAAATCGGGACGATTGATCAAAATAATAGCTAATGAAAGTCTTTTTTTCTGTCCACCAGAAAGATTTTTTACTTTCAGTTTGAAATCTTCCAACTTCAGTTTGAACAGGATTTGCTTGTATTGTGTTTCAAAGTCCCACGCATTGTGCTGATCCATTCCGTCAAAAGCTTTTTGGTAGGCTTCTTCGTCTTCCGGATTTTCTAATGCTTTTTCATACGCTTCAATCACTTTCAAAGTCTCATTATCCGATGCGAAAATGCTTTCTTCAATCGTCAATTCTTCCTGCAAATTGTTATTTTGCGAAAGGAAGGCCATTTTGATACCTTTTCTGAGTACAACTTGTCCGGTATCTGATTCTTCCAAACCGTTAATGATGCTCATGATAGTCGTTTTTCCAGAGCCATTTTTGGCAATGAAGGCGATTTTTTGGTCTTTACTAATTCCAAAAGAAATGTTTTCAAAAAGTGTTCTTTCTCCAAAAGATTTAGAGATATTTTCGACAGATAAGTAATTCATGGTGTAATAGTGCCTAAAACAGGGCTTTTATGGTTATTAAAATTAAGAGGTCTCTAATTAGGTCTCTAATTTTAAATAGGAGTTTAATATGGACGGTGCAAAGATACCTTTTTTGAATCAAACAAAAAAAGATAGCTTTACACTATCTTTTACGTTGAATTTTTAATAACTCACTGACCTTATACCTTTTTCTATTACTAAAGGGTCTGTATACTTTAATCTTTCCATCTGTTTCATATTTCCCGATTGTGGTTTGACTTCTTATTCCTAAAATCACCATTGCTTCTTTTGTATTTACATATTGTTCCATACTTTTATTTTTTAAATGCATTAAACTTTACTACCGTTATTTCTACAGGTTTAAATATTTCAGAATTATTTTAAACATAGTGGAAGGACTCTCTTCTTTATCATTAATCATTAACCTTCTTTTATTGATCGGACTAACGCATATGCAAACTTTACTGATCTAAAGTCATATATAGAAATAAATCGTGCTCCTTTGGTTTCTGTTTCGGGTTGGCACATACTTGATGTAGCCATACTCATTTAGTTCATGCATACATTTATGGTATGTTTTTGGGGAAGTAATCATTGCTATCTCCATAATTTCATAACTGTATACTTGAATTGGATTAATAAATCCTTTATCCGCTCTAAATTGAAGCAATGCGGCATAGATACCAATATGCGTGATGCTAATACGGTAATCTTTCTTTATTGCCTTAAAGAAATCGGATAAAGGTTTTAGTGTTTCCATTAAGTGCTAGTTTATTAATTTTAAGCAGACTTTGCTTATTGCCCTTTCTGCTACATGGAATTAGACTGGCTTTTCCTTCTTTTCTTAGCTTCTTTTGGCACATCAGGTCCATCATCGTCATTACTCTGATTTTGCTTTTTACCATCCTGTTTAACCGAAGCTTTTTTGACTTCGGACTGCTTTTCCTCTTTGGAATGACGGTTGTCAATTCGTTGCAAATTACCGTCATACACATTGAGTGTTTTAAATTGTGGACTGGCCTCAATATATTGTTTGACCTCATTGCCTTCTTTTAAGAAAGTAGCGGATTGCAGGTTTCCTTTTTTTATGCAATCCATCAGATCCTCTTTATACTTAGGATTTTCCAGTTCCTTGATTGGATATTTAGCCAATGTTGCCTCAAGATCATAACCATAATTCTGATGGTATTGGTTTAACTTAAAGTTTCCATTAGTATCGGCTTGTTTAAAATCCATCTGCACCCAAGCGTTGTATATTTCTCCTTCTTTATTGGTAAGGTCTTTGTTTACGGATCTTCCCTCCATAAGATTAAAAGCTTCTTTCATGGTAATGTTGCTGCCTTTATTGATATAAAAGGTTTGTTCCAGAGCTTCCTTAGAATTCTCCTTTTGCAATTCCACCTTGTAGGAATTAAAAAAATACATATCGCTTTGATCGGATTTTTTAAAATTCAAGGTAGCCATAGCAGTATTGTTGCCGTATTGTGCATTGTGGCTTAAGGTGAAATTTGGTTCCTCTTTTTGCAAATTTGCTTTTAATTCACTTTCCAGTCCTTCACCGAAACCGGTGTACTTAACCTGGTCTTTTAAGTATTCAAAATTTTTCTCGTTCATGACTTAATTTTTTAAATGATTGATAATTTATAGTTTAGGCAGGACGGTGACGTTTGCCAGTTTTTTGTTTTTCACATGCAGTTCCACATGTCTGCCACCATTTTTTTCCATTAGCTGTATGGCTAGGTGTTTTTTCTCCGGAATTGTGAATTTTGAAAGTGCAAATACAAATGTATTTTCCGCGACTCCTTCAATTTTAGCTACATCATTAAGAATGTAGATCGGTATAATTTCGATTTCCTGTGAAGCAGTTCGTTTCACTTTTTTAGTATCACGAATAAAAAAGCGTAGCTGGTCAACATCATAATTGATTCTAGAATTGTTCGTCACTTTTATCCTGTAATACATAACATTATCACGTATATAAATTCCGCTGAGTTGAAAATCAATATCATAGTTGCTTTCCTTTTCACCTCGTATCTTTTTTTTGTCATAAAAAGCCAATTTGGAATACTCTTGAACATCCTCTTCGTTTCCAGTTTCAGACGAAAAATAAATTTCCTGACTTTCCGGTTTGATTTTATTCACGGTGAGATTCAATTGTGGCGATTTCTCATCATAGTTTAGGACGAAAGAATATAATTTACCATCGGTAGTGACCACCGTAAGGTTGGTCTGAAAAAAACCTTTTTGGGCTGCCTTAATCATCAGCATGTTTTCAAGACCTTTCGCTTTCTGCACTAGTATATCCTGACTCCCTCTGTCGACACTTTTAATAGCATAAGGAAATACAATATTGGTCGTTTTTGAATAGGCTATTGTTAAAGAATCAGATTCAATTTTAGATAGACGGTTTTTGTCTGTTTGTTGAGCAAATGCACTGATGGTAATAAGTAGTAGATACCCTATCGTCAATAGATTAAAATTTTTCATAGTTAATAATTTTTAGTTTTTAATTGGAATCTTTTTGTTTCTGATTTTCATCACGAAGAAGTACCCTATAGCCGGCCTTTACAACCACTTTGACTAGTTTTACTTTTTTACTCAGCAGACTTTTAGCGGCCTCAATTCCAGCTCCCGCCGCTTGGGCTCCCCAAGAATCATCAAGGCTTGCAACACCCAAAGTTTGCATGGAGCGATCAGCAGATGCTTTTGCCACATCACGGTTGATGGCGCCTGGAATATAAATTCCATTGAGTCCATCCATATCATAAACTGATAAGTCAATAGGAAATAGGGAGTTCTTATATCTGAGACTACTTATGGTAATTGCAAGTCTTTCTCCTTTTAAGGAAGCTACTCCAAACAAGAAATTATCTTTTGGGATTTTTATTCCATTGATAAAAATATCATTTGTAAGTCTCAATTTAATTGTTGAACCATTTACAACAGTCTGGGTTTCATGGATGACAGCTTCCACGGCATTTTGTGTAAAGTCAGGACTTTCAGGTTCATCCAAGGAGTAGAATCCATTGTGTCCGGACTGTCCAGCAAAGGCAGTAGCATTTACCGGTGCACTTTGCAAAGAAGAAACAGCGTCTTCAGGCTTTCTCGTAGAGATGGCAAATACTTGTCCTTTTTGTTGTTCCGAGGCTTTTCTCAATTTTTCCTGCATCCTGTCAGGGTGTTGAATATCAATGATGCTTTCAAGCATTCCGCTGAGTTGCTGTAATTCGGGGTCTTGATCGGCGCTTTGTCCATTCATGGATTGCATCATTTGTTCCAGCCTGTCAACATCATTGGAATGTATCGAAGTCTCATTTGATTTTGCATATTTAGTATAATCCCGATTTTGTATTGGAGGAGCTGCAGGCGTATTTATCGCCTTCTGCAATGCTTCCAATTTTTGACGTACTTTTTCTTCTTTCGGGTCACGATACACCGATGTATTTAAACCAGTTCTATCTTTTTTAAAAGTATTGACACTATTTTCTTCAGTAGAATCTACCTGAAAAGATTGGCTCAAATAGTTTGGGTCTTTTTTGATGAGTTCATTAAACTTTATCGAGTCAAGGGTAGCCTGATCATAATAACTCATCTTATCCAATGGATGTCCTTCCTTCAGATTCGCGTCCGGTAGCTTTATATTGAAACCCTTTTTTTCTACTGCTTGTGAATTTGCAACCTCCATTTTTCCACCGTCCAATGCCCAAAACGTAACGGTTACAAAGGGGAGAACCAATAGCGGTAATACGACTAACAGCTTGCGCTGTCTTAACATTTTTAATGATTTTGTTTTTTGTTCCATGATATTAATTTTTAAATTGTGAGTGATAATACTGTTCTACGATGGCTATACTGTCCAGCAGTCCGGGACGGTAGTGCACAATACTGTCATGCAGTTTTTTCCCTGTGGGACTATGACCGAGGCTATCCATATACCTGTGAAAGCGAACAATTTTTTCAAATTCGGTTGTATTGATGGCAACATTTAGCTGGATGGATTTTTCTTTAAATGGTACCGCATTGGTTGGTCTGGTAATCGGAGTTATAGTTATGCTTTTAGTTTTATTTCCTGAAAAGCTATTCACAATCAGGTAAATGCTACAGCCGCCTGTAAACACTATAAAACTAAACAAGATAATAATCCAACTTTTGCGTGATACATGTGCTGTCTTACGCTCTAACCAGTTGGCGCACTTATATTGTAACCGTAGATTCGCTTCATCAAATCTTTGTAATAAACTGCTCCTGAAACTATCATACTCAGCAGGACAATTTTTATTGTTTTTTTTTAAAGTGAATTTCATAATCAGCAGTTTTATTATTTTCTGTTTTCGGTACTTAAATCACGATTCTCAATTGTGTTCCACCGTTCGATCAAAAAACCATGTGGATTGTTATCACTACGAGATACATTGCGAAGATTCCCTTCCGTTATCAGGCTACGATAAGCAATGCTGGTAGTTCTGGTAATATTTTGGATAGCGTAACACCGGAATTGATAGGGATAGGTATTAATATCAATTGTTACGCTGTCCACCTGTATGGTCTGGCTGATATTGCCTGATATGATACCAGCGTAATACCCATTTTCTTTTAAATCATCATATATCCGTTTGGCGCTGTCATCAGCAAGATAAAGTGCCTTGGTAACATTGGATTTAATGACTTTATCATCCGGATCAAGGGTAAAGAATAATTTATGAAAGGTCTTTACATGATCTCGTGCTTCAACGGGTATATTGTCTTTCCTGTCCGAGGCATAGGCTTCCAGCGCTTTTCCATTAGCCAGTATATAGACCTTATCCTGCATTTGCGATACTAAACTGAAACTCTTGTAAAGGGAGAAGCAGCAGATTATGATACAACCAGCTATCACTAACATGGTAAAACCACGAACATGTCGAAAGGCAGTGTCAATATTTTTCATTTTGCTAAACATGATATTTTCTTTTTAAGGATTATGAATTGCCCTTTAACTTATCTCCCATGTAGCTGTCCTTATTTTTGAAGTAAGGAGCCGAAACACCTGAACCAGACATACTTTGGGACATGCGTCCAGCGGCATTTCCCATCGCATCCACTACCATTCCTGCACCACCAGATGCGGTGTTAACCGCTGAATTTGTGGAGTTACTGAATATAGTAGTCACTTTTTGGCCTAAAGCCCCGCCACCGCCTGCATGAACAATGTAATTAGCAACTGAGGGTACAGTAAAATAGCCTACAATACCAATAATCATAAATACCAGATACGCAATATCCGTCCTGCTAAAGAAGGTATCCCCATAATCATTGGCCTGTGCTATGTCAATCTTTAGCATGTTCTCCTGAATCTTGCCAATGATACTGCCAAAAATATTAGCCACTGGAAGCCATAAGTAGATATTGATGTAGCGTGCCAGCCAGACGGTCAGCGTATGTTGGAATCCATCGAAGACCGATATACCGAAAACGAGCGGTCCTAAAACAGATAGTACTACTAGTTGAAAAGTTCGAAGCGTATCGATACAAAGTGAGGCGGCTTCAAAAAGTACGCGTAATACTTCGCTCATCCATTCTTTTACAGAATTGCGAAAATTATAAGATGCCTTGGACATGGCAAACTTGATGTCGCTCCCAATACTGGCAAATGCTCCTTCCCCTTGAGGATCGGCATCATCATGGGTGTATTTGTACCATTTATCACGATCACCGCTTCCATCTGCACCAACATACATCTGCCAAGGATCAGTAGTCTTGAGCGCATCTTCTTTTTGTCGAAGCAGTACTTCAATAGCTTTGTTCGATCCTTCAACCATAGCAGCAGTGGCTGTAACGGTAGGTTTCATAACCCCATTAATCATGTCCAGCACTGAAGGAAAAATCATAATACAGAACCCAATCACAAATGGACGAAACAGTGGGTAAAAGTCTATCGGTTCTGCGCTTGCTATATGCCTCCAAACCCTAGAGGCAATATACCAGATGGCCGCAAAGCCAGCGATTCCCTGTCCAACTCCTAGAAGGTTGCTACATAAAGGCATCATCTCGTCATACAAGAGTTCCAATACACCATGCAGACTATTCATGTCGTCTGCCAGCCCTTGTGCTTGACTCGTAAAAGGCAATATCACTCCTAGGACAGCAAAAAATGCCCCCTTATTTATCTTTATCATGTGAGTGGGTATTTAGTTATTTACTTTGTAAATGTTACGCATTGCATTCACATCATTGCGCTCTTTTGAACGCTGTATCACTAACACTGAAGTATTGTTGTTGAAGCTTCGCAGGAACAAAAGCTTATCCTGCATATCAGCATAAATTTTATCAATTGCTGCCAATCGTTCATCATCGGACATCCGGAGTTTATTGGCGGTAATAACCGACGTCAACTCATCAAGGTTTCTGAGGCTCTGCTTAAAAAGAGTATCGTACACCCTTTCGAGATAGGCAATCTCATCGGGATTGAAATTCCCACCGTTTTTGAAACGGTTAAATGCAGCCTTATATTCCTTTACCAAAAGCAGCTGATAGTTGATGATATCACCAATACGTCTGTAATTTCGAATCGTTGGACTTACCTGCATGAGTGCATCAAGGAATGTTTCATGAAGGCTAAAATTTCCCTGAGATATTTTTTTTACCGTATTATAACCGCCATTAAGAATTTCATAGCCCTTTTTCATATCCTTGAGAATCTGCCTGAATTGGGCTAGCTTTTCTAGGTTTAAAATCAATTGCTGCATTTCCTGTGCTTGGGCTGTTACCTTCGACGGTAACAATAAACCGATAATCACAATTCCTATAATTAGTATTTTTTTCATGGTAAATCAGTGTTAATGCCATGCAAGGCACGGCTGGTTTTTACCTCTTTAGTGTCGGTAGTCTTTGACAGGGACATCAATCTGGTTTGATTACTGAAACTCTCACAAAAAGTGTGGTTTTCCAGCATGTTCTGATAGATTGCATCGATTCGTTTCATTCGCTCATCGTCTTTCATTTCGAGCTGTCCGTCGGTTACAATTGTGATGAGTTCTTCTAAATTGTCGTCACAATTTTCAATTAGGCGATCGAATACCCGTTTGATATAATCCACTTCATCCCCGTGGAATAAATCATCTTGTTGGATTTGTCCGTAAATGATACCGTAACTTTTTATAATCTTTACCTGAAGGGCTATAATTTCAGCAACCCTTGCATACTTTTTTATTTTCGGATTAACTGTTTTGAGTGAATTGAAATAATCAGTGTGAAGATTAAATTCTCCACGTTTGAAATCTCCTATGGTATTGAGTCCTTTTTTAGCAACGGAATACCCTTTTTGAGCATAGCCTATGTAGATTTGAAGGGCGGCAATTTGTTTCAGGAGTGCTTCTCTTTGTTTTGCCTGTGCGTAACTATTTCCACTTAAGAATCCTGTAAAGAGCAGGAATAAAACTATTTTTCTCATGATTTTAAGGTTTTAAGAATGGAATTCCATAAAATTTCTTAACAGCATCCACGTCATTTTTTGTTTTCGCTCTTTGCAAGCTTAAGAGTATATTTTGCCTATTGAACAACATAAGATCATCGAAGTTGGCATCAATATGATTCGCTGCGGCATTGATGATTTCAAGTCTTTTGGCATCGCTCATCTGTGTGCTAAATGAATCAAGGATTAAAAAGATCTGATCAATGTTTTTCATGCTTTCATTCAATATGCCTGAGTATACTTTTTGCATATAGACCAATTCGTCCACATTAAAATGATTGTCTTGCTGAAATAGGCTCCAAGCCCTTTCGTACTCATGCACAAGACGTACCTGCTTTTGGGTGATGTCCCTGATGCGCTGGTAATAGGTAATGATGGATTTGACCTTCATCAGTTCATCATAGTAATTTTTGTATAAGTCTTTTTGCTTCTGGGTCCAATTTGATATCTCATCTAGTTTTAGTTTAGAGAGCATATTTTCTAATTTCTTTTGGGCATTCTGCAACCATATCGTTTTGTTTTGCAGCCTTTGGATCCGCAGATCAATTGCTAATATGACTTTTATTACTACCTCTTTAATCAATCCAATTATTGGAAAAGCCGCAACGGTTGCTGCCGGTCTTGCAGGAGTGCTTAGGAGTAGCAGGCACAGCAGGCAAAACATCATTTTTTTCTTTGCTTTCATAATTCTGTATTTTAGTGTGCGTTTCTTATTTATTCTGCGATGTTCAACTTTCATCATCAAGCCTGGGTCCGCAAATCATTAGCCAGTGCCGCTATCCCTTTTTTGATGTCGCCATCAAATTTTTTAGTGTAAGCTTGTACTTTTACTTTTTCAGTTTCTTCGGTGGTGTAGGCGAGGTACTCTTCAAGGGATACTTCGGTACGATATACTTTCGATAGCATTCCTCCCAAGGAGATAAATACTTCCTTGTATTTTTTTTCCGGGTCATTGGCTTTGTTTACCGAAAGCACCAGTGCTTTTTCCTTTTCTGTAAGTCCCAGTAGTTCCTGAATTTGCTCAAATTTATTTTGGTACTTACTCTGATCGAGCAATATTTTGCAATCACTGTTATTAATAATAGCTTGCTTTACCACCGGAGAGGAAATAATATCCTCCACTTCCTGTGTAACAACTATTGCCTCACCAAAGAATTTTCGCACCGTCTTGAATAGATATTTAATGTATTCTGCCATCCCTTCTTTGGCAATGGCTTTCCAAGCTTCTTCAATAAGAATCATTTTACGGACACCTTTAAGCTTTCGCATCTTACTGATAAAGACCTCCATAATAATGATAGTCACGACTGGAAAAAGTATCGGATGATCTTTAATGTTATCCAACTCAAAAACGATAAATCGTTCTTTCAACAATTCGAGATTTTCGGTAGCATTGAGTAGATAATCAAATTCACCTCCCTGATAATATGGACGAAGTACATAAAGGAAATTGTTTACATCAAAATCCTTTTCCTTAACCTTATCACCTTCTAATATTTTTACAAAATCACCTTTCAGAAAATCGTAAAAAGTATTGAAACAGGGAAACAAATCGGGATTGGCATCTAGTTTTTCATAATAGAGTTGTAACGCATTGGATAATGCCACATATTCACTTCTATTGAATGTTTCATTGTCTTTTTTCCATAAAGCCAGTAGCAAAGTTTTGATACTTTCTTTTTTCTCTGTATCCAAGGTGTCTCCCTCGCTGATATAGAATGGGTTGAATCGTATTGGATTTTTTTCATCATAAGTGAAATAATAACCACCCACCATATCGCACAATCCTTTGTAGCTGTGGCCGACGTCAACAAGAACTATATGTGTTCCCTGCTCATAGTAGCTCCTGACCATGTGATTGGTAAAAAAGGATTTTCCGCTACCAGAAGGCCCCAGAATAAATTTGTTTCGATTGGTACAAATCCCCATCTTAATTGGTTCATCACTAATATCCACATGAACTGGTTTTCCCGTCAAACGGTCTCCTAATCGGATTCCAATTGGACTAAGGGAAGAACGATAACCCGTTTCTAAATTCAGAAAGCAGGTGGCTTGTTCTGCAAACGTATCAAAGGTGTCATTCATTGGAAAGTCTGCCGAGTTTCCAGGAATACCCGCCCAAAAAATTTGTGCAGCGCCCACGGTTTCCTGTTTAGCGGCCGCATCCATCTGCGCCAGTGCAGAAGAAACTTTGTTCTTCAGGTCTTTCAGTTCCTCTTTATCGTCAGTCCATACCAATACATTGAAATGTGCCTTGACAGGTAACCGTTGCTGGCTAATAGCCTCATTGAGAAAATCATTAGTAGCATCACGCGCAATGAGATTCTCTCTACTGTAAGCCGATAAAGACTGTAACCGCAATCTTTTGCTTTCCAGTTTCTGCAACGTTTTTTGGAAATCTTCTATAAAAATATACTGGTTGTAAATGTGGTTGCAGGAAAGCAATTGACCTAGTGTTGAGGCAAAACCGATACTAAACTTGGTCTTATCCGTGGAATATCGGTCATAATTAATTCTGGAACCGCAAAGGGCAGGCAAGTCCGCTGCATCACCCAGTGTATAAATTTGGCAATGTTTGTCGCCAACCTGTAACCCGTCATTGAAAGCGATATCTTTAAAAACAAACGAATTTTCCTTTTCAGAAAGAAAGCAGTACCGTTCTATAATCCCAATCTTTCTGCTGTGGCTTCGGAGTTCATCATTTCCAAGGCGTGTCAATTTTACGAAACCACTGTCTTCTAAGATTCGTGCAAATTGTCCGGTACTGTCAATAAATTCCTGACGCAGTTGTGCCTTTAGTGTTTCTTCTGGAACTATTGAATTCCTTAGTAAATTAGAGAATAAGGAACTGGATGTTTTTCTGCCGGACGGTTTTTTGGTCAGGAAAATGTAGCACGAATGATCCAGAAAAGGACGCTCGTTAAAAAAACGCTCACTGCTACGGGTTAGGAAACTATTGTCCTCATTGGTAAAGTCCGCTTGATACTTACTGTCGATAAACCAATCCTGTTTATGGAACACGCTAAACTTGGGTAGCAACTTTATTGCTTTGAGCCATGTCTGATGGAATGCTTCATACTCCTGATCCGACAAGGTAAATATCTCAGGCAACTCTGCCTTGAATACTACTGTCACGTCACCCTGTTTGGACAGGATGCAGTCATGCTCCACATCCATAATCGGTAAAATATCATCTATCATCTTTTCCATCATCCTCTTTATTTACCTGTTAGTAATTTTGTCCAAATGCTATTTTTGCATTTTGAAAACTTTTCTGCTTTGAACTCTGATTGCTTTTGGAACCTGCCTTTTAGCCAAGGCTTTCATCATCCCATGTTCGCCGTATTTCTGGCTCATCTTGTATGTTTTTAAAACCCATAATACTCCTGAAACGCCAATAATCCCTACACAGACTATTGAGGGTAAACCTGCAATGTACATTGTAGCAAACAGAATCATAAGAACAATGACACCTCCACCCAAATACCAGATGTATTGTGCCTTTAACCCTTTAAATTCAATACTTTGGTTAATTCCTTTGTTGATTTGATATACACTATTTGACATGGTTGTTATGAGTTTAAATACCAAAGAAGGATTTAATTACTGTGGCAACTACTACCAGAAAAACACAACTGCCAAACCATGCCGCAGCAACTTTTCCGGTATCAGGATCACCCGCATTCCATTTTTGATATACCTTGACTGCACCTATTAATCCCAATATGGCACCAACAGCATACATTAGTTCGGTCCCTGCATCAAAGTAGCTTCGCACCAGTTGATTGGCCTCATTAATTCCTGCAACGCCGTCTTGGGCATAGGCATGATAACTAACGCTTAGCACTACCAAAGCGATAATGGCAACACCCATTTTTTGTTTAATGAATTTTCTAAAATTCCAGAGACACTTTTTCATAACACATTATTTTAAATTCAAATAATTAGATAAAAAAGCGGAGGTTTTACCACTGTCTCAATACCTCTTTCCTGTCACCTAAAACCATACCGCATGAGACGGACAGGGGTATTTCCTCCGCAATCTTGTATTAGCTTTTTTCATCCCATAAGGCTTCCACCTCCTGCTGACTCAAAAGTATAACTCCCTGTTTTTCGCATTCAGAAACAATTAATTCATCGACAGAGGAGCGGTAAGGAGAATCCTTTAACAATGGATATGCTATGAGAGCTAATCGCATATAATCCTGGAATTCCTGTTTAATCAGCTTTCTTTGAGCCGCATCGGTAATCACATTTTTTAATTGTTTCACTAGTCCATCTACTTCATGGAAGATAGTATCCGATGCAACAGATTCCGATGTATTAATTTCAAAATCCAGATAATTTAATTCGGATTGAGGTTCTTGGTAATTTGTGTTTCCTAATCTGCAGAATTGAAGTTTCCGCTTTCCTGTCACGATTTCTTTGATGTCATCAAAATAAAATCGCAATCCAACAAATAAATACCAACTTGCCAATAGCAGGACAACTACAACTATATAATTGCCCCATGAAATGTTTGTAAACATACTTTCTTCATTTTATCGTTTTACATTAGTTCTTTGCAATCCGTTTAATGGAAAGTTTTCCAAATCCGGATGTTCATCATTACAGCGCAAAGAAACGATAGACAACAAATCGTCACAAGTCCAACTTTTTGTTGTATCCCAAGCTGGATCTCTTGGACCCTCAGTAAAATCGACACGTAGCAAAGAGTTTTTTTAAAAAAAAAGAGCAAAATAAAATTTTTAGAACTTCAGTTAAACAACTAAAATTCTAATTTTACTTCTTCAAACAAGTTTGAATTTGGAAGAAAACCAAGAAATTGTGCATCAATTTAGGAGACGTTAATACGACTGTATTTTTTTTATTATGTGCTGTAATGCTTCAATAGCCAGTTCCTTGTCTCGCTCTTCAGCTACATACGATTTGCTGCGCATGGAATCGTAAGAAAGTATATTCTTGTGTGGTGTCGACAAATAGGGAACTATTGTTTTGAAGACGTGATTCATGGATTTCGAGATGAGAATTTTTAACTCATTCGAAGCACGTAGGATAAGTGCGGTCTGATCGGTTGATAATCTGCATAAAATTTTATCCTCGGTTCTATTGACCAAAGTACTTTTATATGGTTTTTTGCTCAGACTTTGCAATGGAGTAAGGGAAAGATGCTGTTGTTTTTCAAGATAAATGATTTCTTGTTCGAACCAATCGCCTAAAACTTTTTTCAAATTTTGGTGATGTGGATTTAATATTACGTCCTCTTTGATTTGACTCTGATTGAATTCTTTAAAATAAAACAACAAGTTCTCGATCTTTTCAATGGGAGTTTCATAAGTACTGATCTTGTCTGTTATAGACTGTATATAAAAACCGATGAAGGTTCGGCTATTAAAGTTCATATAAATCAAAAGGGCTTCTAATGTAGAAGAGGTGTTTTCTTCTTTCTTTAGTATTTTCAAAGATTCTAATTCTTTTATCAATTGCTTTCTGTACATCATTTGCCGGAAAGTGACCTCTCTATTCTTCTTTGAATTGGCGAAAGAATACAGATTTGCAAAAACAATATCTACAACCTTTTCATCATGGGCATTAGAAATCGAACTGTTTTTTAGTTTGTCTAACTTTAGTTTTATTTTCTTTTTTGAAATGGCAAGGTAGGTAGCAGGCATTCTGGAATCCAGACTTAAAAAGTTGGCGAATCTCGATTCAATGAATGTGAGTAGTTCGTCCAGACATGAAAGCAAAGTGTCTGCAACCTCTTTTAAGTCATCTGTTTCAAGATTAATAGCATCAAGATTTGCTATTAAATTATCCAAAAGGATAATTAAGGCGGAATGATAATTACCAACAAGTACCTTAATTTGCTTTTCTTTATTTAGGGAGAAAACCTGAATTGTAATTTGTGACTGGATCAATTGTGTTTCTTGGGTAGCTTTTTCAATAATCGTTTTTGACTGAACTAACGTAATTTGATCAACATCATTTTTTCTCGGATTAAGAGTCGACGTTACCATCGAATCCAGCCACTCTAAAAGATAGGTTTGAGTCATGTTTTTTACTTTTACTTAGTAAATATTTCTCTCGATCATAGATCGACAGTACTCTAAATCAATGCTTATAGAACATTTATAACCCGATCAAAACATGTATTGCATAGTATTCAATGAAAATTTAATCTTAAACGATATTCAGAAGGGGATAGGGAAGTATGTCTTTTAAAAAAAGTACTAAAAAAAGAAGAATTGCTGAATTGCAATTCTTCTGTAATATATAAAATGGTTAAATGGTTGTTTTGAAGCAAAATTTTTGCCTCCAGTACAATGGCCTGCTCAATAAATTGCTTCGCAGTTTTTTCGGTAACTTGTTTGACAGTTTTGCTAAGATGGTCTGTCGTGACCAATAAAGTATCCGCATAGAATTTTACACTATGTTGTTTTCTGCAATTCATTTCTAAAATCGTAATAAATTGCATGACCAGTTTTTCCTTTTTCGTGTGTTTTACGGATATATGCCAAGAAGATCTGTGATACATTTCTGCTAATTCATACAGTAACAGATTAAAACTAAAAAGGATTGTCTCATTTTTAAAAATATGGATGCTGGAACGCAGCATTTTACTATTAAGTAATTTAAACAGATCAATTAGTAATACCACATCTTTGTTCTTGAGAAAGATTTTGGAAGATAATTTGGTAATAAAAAATTCAAAATATCCAATATGAGGTCTCCTAATACTATTCTCAAAAGCAAACTCTGGCGTGAATGATAGCAGGCAAATTCGCAATTGGTCGCTCATAATCAAAATTTCACATGAACTTCGCATTGGAACCATTAACAGCTCATTTTCAAAGACAGTAACTTTTCTATTATTTATCCGTAGAGATAAAGAACCAGAATTTACGATCAGTATAGAAAAACGATCCAGCATAAGTAGCTCACTAAAAGCTATTTTAGATGTAAAGCTTTCGAAAATGTAGACTTGCAAACCTAAATGGCGATATTTTGAATTTTTACTTACCAAAACAATACTCTTTTATAGAATTATAATTGCAATCAGTTAAATAAACTTTACTTTGGTTTAAGTGGCTTGAGCGTTTACTTAGGTAGTAACCCGGCCATCAATGAGACGGAAATAAAAAGTAGATTTGACATACCACTCACAAAAAGTAAGTAGGCCAGATTCCGCGGGTTATCACTTTTTATCTCGCCATTTATGAGGTAGCCAATTATTTCATCATATGATAATAGGTCTATGATGAAATAAAGGCAAACTATATTGAAGAGAATCAAAAACACGGTAAACGTGTATGCTATTTCCTTTTCAAAGGGATAGATGTAATGCATCATTAGTACGGTACAAGATTATTTATCATAATTCCTGTTACAAGTGACCTCGTTATCGCAATAGATGAATTATTAATAGCACCACTAAGTCCTCCAACACGGTTGCCGACAGAGGAGTCCCAATCCTCATCTTTGCGCCCCTTGGAGTAGTAGAGTGAATACCTGACTATAGATGAAGTGGTGAGGATAATTCTCTTATCCTCGTTATTAAATTGAGGATTAGTCATCACAGATGATTCATATGAAATTATAGATTGATAAATGGCTCCATATTCATCGTTTTTCCATAAAACCACATCATTCATAAAACTGGAAAGACTGCCTTTTGCTACATTTGTCATTGTAGAATTTGCAATAGCTTCTTCTAATTTAGCGTGAGGATTATCTACGATTTCTTGTATTACATCAAGATTATTGGGCAGATTTGTTCCTACGGTTAAAAGTACTAGATCGTTATTCTCAGCTGCGATGGCTTCGACTTGTTGGCTGATTTGTGCTATTGTATTATACTGATAATTACCGGTCAAATAAACGTCAAGGATGTCATTATGTAACTTACCTGCAAGGTCATAAATGTTTGCTGGGTTTTCTGGGGTCAAGTTTTGCACCAAACGTACTGATTTTTCTGATTTCTTGCTGCTAACCTTGCCATTAATACTTTCAGTATTATCAATGGATTCAGTGGTACAAGAGACGATTAGCAATGATAAAATCACTAATCCTAATGAAATGTTTTTCATGATTGAAATGTGTTAAATGTGTCCGACTACTTTTGTAGTCAGTTCATTTCACCCGGGTAAGCAGAACTTTAATTTAGCACGATGCTTAATGTTTTTGCTTTTGAATTCGAGACAAATCTAGAAGTCGAATTTCAACCACGCAACACCTTGTGTATGGATTTTCATAATTTATGGTATGGATTTTATGAAAATCCATACCCTGTTTTTTGTAAAAAAAAGCACTCATTATTAATTGTTTATGTTATATTTGAGGTAATTTCTAATAAAATATTCTATGACTCTTTAATAAGCCAATTACTTGGCTCCAAAAAAGGTTTTTCCGAAGAAATAGTCTCTCATTTTAATTTGACCTATGATTAAAAAGTATCTTTTTTTACTCTCTCTTTGCTGGGGAGATCAAATTTGCGCGCAGGAAATCCATTTTAAAATTCCTGATACGATTCGAAATAAGGATTATGATTATCTCTTTGAACGGATAAAGGAATCAGAAAATGACCAGGTTAAACAGTCGCTTTACCTGCAATCCTTTTTATCGAAAGCTAAATCAGAAAAAAATTCGGAGGAGATCGTAAATGGCTATAAAAATTATCTCCGTCGCTCACCAGAAAATTTAAAACTGGTGTATGCTGACAGTATGATCTATACAGCGAAGAAGTCGAGGGACAACGCTTTGATAGGCTCAGCCTATCTATCAAAGGGAATCGTATACTATGCTCAGAAAAAACATAATTTTGCTTTAGATAATTATCTTATCGCAAATAATTTTATTTCCAAGACCAATAACAAATATTTAATCTACAAGGTAAAATACAATATTGCGAATATAAAATACTATCTCGGATTTTATGACGAGGCGATTTCTTTATTTGGGGAATGCATCAGTTATTTTAAAGAAAACAATGATAGGGCTTATTTAAATTCACTTCATTCTCTTGGTTTGTGCTATAACCGTATTGGCAATTACGGATTGTGTACGGAAACAAATGATAAGGGCATTGTAGAAGGGGGAAGATTGGCTAATGATGAAATGAAAAACTACTTCATTCACTCGGAAGGTATTAATCAGTATTTTCGAGGCAATTATGACGTAGCTATTAAAAAAATAACCTATTCGCTACCAGCCATACGTAAAAAGAAGGATTTCGCAAATGAAGCTGTTGGGTATTTCTATATTGGAAAAAGCTATTGGGATCTTAAGAAACCCCAAATGGCGGTACCGTATTTCAAAAAAGTAGATACGATTTTTGACAATAAAGGCTACATTCGTCCTGATCTTCGTGAAAACTATGAATTATTGATCAGCTTTTTTAAATCAAAAAACAATCTGAATCTCCAACTTTACTATATTGAAAAACTACTTAAAGCAGACAGTATTTTACACTATAAATACCAATATCTGTCTAGTAAAATTCACAAAGAATACGACACAAAAGAATTGTTGACACAGAAGAAAAAAATAGAAGAGATATTCAATAAGAGAAAGTATAACGATTTCATTTTTACAAGTGTAATAGTCTTTTTATTTTTATCTGTATTGTTTCTTATCTATAGACATATTAGAAACAAGAGAGTCTATAGACAAAGATTTGATGATTTGATGAAAAAAAGTGAAGCTGTCACTAAAGTTGAATCCAAAAATATAGCTAATGGAATAGAAGACATAAATCAAGATACGGTAGCAGCGATCTTAAAGCAATTGGAGAAATTTGAAAAGGATAAAAAATTTCTGGAAAAAGATTTGACGCTGGCAAAGCTTGCCGTAGCCTTTGATTCAAACACAAGGTATATTTCAAAAATAATATCCCATTACCGAGATAAAAAATTTGTAGATTATCTCAATGACCTAAAAGTAGATTATTTGATTATCTTATTGAAAGAAGATAAGATGTTGAGAAATTATACAAATAAAGCACTAGCAGAAGAAGTTGGGTTTAGCAGTACACAACGTTTTGCTACTGCTTTTTTTTCAAGAGCCAAGATGCCAACATCATACTTTATCGAGGAACTTTTAAAAGAGCAATAAATTGTAATCATAGGGCTTACCCTGTAATTTTTTTCGATTTTATATTCGTCATTACGAAACGATTATTGTGATGATTGTTGCTATTATAGCAAGAATAGTCCCTGTTATTATTCCCCATTTTTGCCAATTAAATGATTTTTTTACCATTTCATCATTACCGTTGGTTTTAATCGTATTCTTTTTACCAATGGAAATTTGACCGCTAGTATTAGTGATGTTACCAGTTTTTATTTTATCTCCCATAAATATTTTGTTTTTTACTTTCGTAGTACTAGTTTGTATTTGTTTTTTTGGATTATCACTAAAAAAAGTTTTTGTAGGAATAGAAAACTTTACATTTCCTTTTCTGTTTTCTTTTAAACCGTTTACAGCCTCTTCCATACTATTAACTTTAATGGTTTTTGTTTCAAAGCTGTCAAATTCATTTTCATTAGTGTTGTTGAAAAAATCAAAAAGTTCTTTAAAAGTCTCATCTAAACTTTGAAAAACAAATGATAAGCAAAGAAAATCAGTATTTGTTTCTGCTCTAAAGCTCAAATACTTTTGTTTATACTGTATTACTTGTAGAATATCTTCTGATGTGAAACTTCTTTTAAAATCAAAAATTGCAGAAATATTATTATTCCAAATACTTGAATAAGCTTCATCACCAGACCAAATTCCTAATTCTTTAAGTTTGATTGTGATAGGAGTATATATATTAGATAAAATAGATGAAAATTTTTCTTCTATTTCATTTTGAATTTTGTCGTATTGTTGTTTGCTAATATAGTTTTCATTAGGATTTAACTCGTTTCTCTGATTATCTAGATTTTTTAATTCATTGCAAAGTGGAATATACTCTTCAATATATACTCTTTTATTTTTTTCTAAATAACTTATGAAGTTAAACAACGCTTGTATTTTTTCCGGTATCATATCTTTAAAGCCATTTTTTGATTGAGAATTGCGTTAAATTCTTGATTCTGCAGTTGAATTGTAGCAAGCGTTAGACACAGTACTATTGACCGAAAATTATGTTTTCAAAATAATTATCTATTATATTATTCGACGAATCGAATGTAAGAAGCAAAGTTTCATCTTTAAGAATCCTATTAAAACAAAATCGTATAATTATATCAATTTCATATGATATATCATCTAAAACTTCAATTTGTTTAATATCCAAAGTGTCACCATGCGTTAATTTGCTTCTTATATTATATGCTTTTTTAATTAATTTAAATGTATCCAATTTCTTAAAATCATCTTTCAAAAAATATGCTATTCGTTCTGAAAGTTTGTGTGATAATTCTGCACTATCTGTTGAAAAGACAGTTTCTAAAGCGGAGCAATAATTTGAAACTTTGTAAGCAAGATTTCTAGCTTCTCTTGCTTGTTTTACAAATAGTAAGCCTCTACTTATTCGGCTAAAATTTTTACTAAGCATAAATTTTAGTGACCCTGATTTTTTTTTGTGAAAATAGCATTCTACACTATCATGGTATTTAGCAAATTCTATAATTTCATTTTTATTTAATCTAATATTTTCAAGTTTTCCTCTTGAAGTATTAAATTGATATAGTAATCTTAAACTAGAAGCTTCATAAATTCCGTCAGATTCGTAAATTAAAAAAGCAGTATCACATGTAACTGCATTATCCTTTAGTAGCCATAGATTTTTCAATAAATCATCAATCCATTGAAGAATATTTTCCAGTATTTCTAAATTAGTTAGGTCTTTAAAACTATCTTCAGAGTCTTCAAATTCGTAATATAAGATAGCTTCACAATCTTTTATATATTGGGTTTCTATCACACCAATTATATGCATGTTCTCTTCAGTTAGAATCTTTTCTGTTATATTTTTACTTTGGAAAATTCTAATTCCTGGTATTAATTCAATAAATTCCTCATCGAAGGGCTCCAATTCTAAAAACTTAATTGTAGTAAAAAATTGTCTCATTAATTATCAGTTTGTGAAGGTATTGTGGTTAGGCGTCGTTATTCTGGTTAATTTTATCTATTACTGAATCAATAACGTCATTTGCGATTCTCATATCTAATTGAAAAAACTCTCTCCTTTTATTCAGCCTGTATTTTCCCAGCAATTTATGTATTGTCTTTTCTGCAAGGAAACAATCTTTAACATCCCATTCTCTCATTATAAAAAATCTATCGGGCACACTTGTTTTAGATAATTGCAGAGCTCTTTCATCAGTTGTTTTAGTCGTTAGACCAATCTTGAAAATATTTTCTCCAAAATTCCCATTTCTCATTATATATATTTTACCTGCATTTTCTGAGGTAAAACCCGCATACTTTTTTCTTTCGATAATTAATTCATCTTCCTTTGCTATGTAATAACTTTCAGTTTTATTAACCCAAGTTTTTCCAGTAATGGCATTTCCTTTTTTATCAATACCAACTTCATCGTCATTTAACTTTTTCCAAAAGCCTGATGTTTCAATTTTAAAATTTTCATCCTTTAGTATTATTCTATCTGATGAAAATTTTTCATTTCTATTTAATATCCAAAGTGTTTTGTTCCGAATTTTAAATTTATTCTCGACATCTTTGAATTCTCTTTTTCTTAAAGGACTTTTTAAAAGTGATTTTACTTCGGTATCATAATCTTCTTCTTCAATTTCTGCATCGAAAAAGTTAAAGTAATTTGGTAAGAATAAGCACACTTTGGCTAATTCAAAAATTGAGTTATAGTTTTCAACTTTTTGGGCAAGATTTTTATAAGTTTCCTCAGAAGAAGATTCTCTCCATTCTCCATTGACAATAAATCCAGTCAAATCATCAGTTAATATTGAAAAGTTAGTTCCTTCATCCTTGGCAATATATCTTGCGTCAATTGTGTTAGAGTCTAAGTCAAAGCGGCAAGAAATAAGTGTTTTCCATAAATTTGGGTCATCATTTAATTTGACTGCTTCCCGAACTCTATCTTCTGCCACTTCAAGGTGTTCTTTTCCGGGACTTCTATGCCCTTTTTCGAAAGGAATCAACTCTTTGGTTTTTTCGGTGGTGTTTATTATTTGGCCTGTAACAAATAACATTGTTACTTCATTACCTCGTCTCACAATTGAAACACCAGCAATAACAAACTCATTACCATCATCAGTTTTAAAAGTTATTTCCTTTAAATCATAACTGACATTGAAATTGTAAATTAAATCTTCCTCTAAATTTGCTTTTATTTCATTTATATTATTTTTCAATTCGTTAGAAGTATAAAAATCTATAAAATCAAAAAAGGATATTGAGTAATCTTCTTCGTCTAATAATCTCCAATAATTTAAGCGCTTATCTAAAGTGAAGAAAGCTTCCATCACATTGAACATTAAAGGCATTTTTCGATGACCATAATTCGATGACCTATAATTGAATTCTCCAAGATAATGTCTTATTTCAGAATCCATAAATAATCCTATACCATTAGATTTTTGAAGTTCCCAAGTTTTAACAGCTTCTGTTTTTTTCTTTATTATATCCTGCTTTAAATTTGGATTTACTTTTTCATATTTCAGAAGTCGTTGAATTACATAGTCATATTCTGGCGTCCCTTCTTCTGGAAGAGTGTCTTTTGAATATTCAATACGTCTTTTTAAATGTTCTTTCACGATGGTTTGTTATAATGACGCCTAACGTCAGTTCGTCTAAAAACCTCTAAACGAACTGTATTTTGTTACTCATTGAGTAAATATATGTTATTTAAACTACAATTAAAATTCGTTCTGGCAAAAGTCGCTTATGATTATTAAAATAAAACAGTCCGTAAATAGGGTTAAAAATTGCTCTTAACATCCCAAAATATAACGCCAGTATTCTGAGATACTGTTTTTAAGGTAAAAGTTTCAGAAAAAGTAGAAAGAAGCCTTTTTTAACCAAGTGTCCGTGTTGTAAAACAGGAAATTTACACCGAATAGCAATCTTCGACCAGCGTGGTCCACCTGCTTGGTATCTTGGCGGTAGCCAAAGTTCAAATTCCTATATTAACTAATTTAAGGGTAAGGACACGTATGCTCAAAAGTGATGGAAAACACGAAAAAAACCAAGCTGAAACCACTCCAAAAAAAAGAGGACCCTAAATTTTCTTCACATTCTCTCTAAAAACTTTACGACAACTCCATAGTATTAACGGACGTACAATCGGTTCCGTTCAACCCGGGTTTCATTGTTCGTGCTGCGCACGCAACGAATCCCTAGCTGTTGTGCCTAGTTTTAATTAGTACCTTCCAGCTTCAATTAAAGTTTTACTTTCATCGATAAGATTATCATAATGAATTACTATCGTACCTTGCCTTTTAATAGTTCTGGATAAACGATATGTTTTTTCAGAAAAATTTTCTCTTCTACCCGCTACAACAACGTATTGAAATCGTGTGTTATCATATTCGTAAAATTCAGGAGGTAAATTTAAGCTAGGATTCTTGACTTTTAATAAAACATTTTTCAAAGTTGTAAAGTTCTTATCCATCCAAGTTTTCCAGTCATCTATCTGACTTAGTCCTTTTCGAATAGTTGTACCAAAGCTGCCATCTTTAGTGGTTATACCTTTGTAAGGATTTTCAAGTTCAAATAATAAAAAGTGATAACCATTAGAATTTTTACCTACTACTAAAAAATCTGCTTGATGATTTGGAGGTAAAGAAACTTCTTGGAATACGTATCTATCATGATGTCCAAAATCGGTAAATTTTAATGCTGAACTAATTATAAAGTGAGCTTCTTCATTTCGTATATAATTTAAAATATCTCTTTCTGTAATATTTGGATCATCAACGAGTTGAATGAAATTTTGAAGCTTTTTGATATAACCGAGTTTGTTTGCTTGTAAATGGAAAGAATTAAGATGATGATTAGGAAAAAGGGATTGTAAATTTTTAATAAAAGGAAATTTTAACAGAACTTTCATTTGTGTAATTACGGCTTCCTTAGTCAAAAGTTTAAAACCTTTTAAACCTGTGTCTGTACCTTTGGAATCTGCCGCATTATATTCTTCAATAGCAGCTAGTTCTTCCTTACTTAAATTAGAATAATTTTTTTGGAATAAACTCATAACATAATGTTTGGTATTCGTTTTCTTTCTAAGAACAATGTTCTCACACCTCTAGCCGTTTGTAAGTTTTGAAAACGAGTATATTCGACTATAACGAAAATACGATTAAAAACGGTAATTCCACTGAATTTGCCTCGAGATCATCAATTGCTTTCAGCCCAAAAATAACTTTAATGATTTATGGCAATAAGTACATCAAATTGAATTCTATTAGTATTTATTATTGATGAGCTATTTTCAGTTTTGCCTCCAACTTGAAAAATTTGAGCTACTGTTATTTTGCCACCAATGTCATCTTTATTGCCTTCATTAGACTGAACACCAATATCAAAATGAATTTTTCTATAACCGCTTTCTATACCTTCTGAAGCTGGGGATTTTTGTTTAATATATTGGTGGCCTTCTATAAGACCATCTGTAATTTGTTTTATAGATTCCGAAATGAATTCTTTTAACTCCATTTTTTTTGATATTGTTTTGTTAAAATTACTTACAACGCCTGTTGGAGGCAGTTGTCCTTATGAATTGATAATTTTGGAATATTCCAACCAATCTAAATCAGCTTTTGCCTTTTCAATTTTCATTTCTTCAGTTAACTCTTCTTTTGCAAAATCAAGATTCATTTCTTCTTGTGGTTCAATTGTTTTTTTTACTAAAGGCTCGGTTTTAATTTTTACACCAATTTCATTGTAATAAATATAACCAATATTTTCGATCAGTTCAACTTCTTTATTTCCATTTTCAAACCAACGGTCGTATGTTTTGTTTGAATCAAAATTACTTATTTCGATATATTTATTGCCATTTTCGTAATAAGTTGTTCTTGAAAATCCTGAATGACTTTCTTTAAAAGTGAGTTTAATTTTAAGATTGCCATTTTCAAACCAATCGAAAGAATCATATTGGATTCTGTCATTTTTAGTTTGTCGAAAAGATTTTCTATTTCCTGATGAATAATAGGAATGCAAAGTAATTAAATCATTCTCTTTTATAGCAAACATTCTTTGAACACCATTTATTTTTAACTCTATTTCGAAATTTTCCTTTTCATCATATAGTTTGTCAAAATCTTTGTTGAACTGCTCATCAATAATATCAAAATCGGCAAATGGCAATTTATTAGATATATAAATCTTTTTAAAAAAATATTTTGAATAAATTGACCTTAAATAAACAGGCAATTCATTTTCTCGTATAACTTTTAAAAGTTCAATTGTATCTCCTTGAAAACCGTCTAAAAGGAAACAGTTTAGTGATTCAATAATATCTAAATCGCCACTTGTAGAATATCTGTATATTACTTGTTGATTGGTTTTAATATCAAGATAGTCAAAATTTGAAATTTTATCTATGCTTAAAAATTTCTCTTGAGCAAATAAATCTAATTTTGTTAAATCAAAATCAATTTGAAATGCGTCAGAATATAAAACCGATTCTTTTTTTTTCCATTTTCCACCTGGAACCATATTTGTTAAAATTCCTTCGGAAAGAATTATTCTGCCAAGTTTGTAAATTAATATTCTTTCGAGTTCAAAAGCAGTTTCTTCATCAATGTTAGGAAATAAGATTTCAATTTTTATATCAAAACCACTTTTTTGAATTTCTTTAATTTTTTCAAGTTTGGTTATGTTAAAATCCCATTTATTTGCTTTCAAATGTGATAAATATCTTTTTCCTTTTCCTTTTCCAATGTAGAAATATTGACTATTTCGTGGGTCAATTAGGGCATAAACATAATATTCATTTTTTTCCAAGACTAAAGATTTAAAATTTATGCTTTTTATGAAATTTTGAAAATAAAACTTCCGGCTTATCGATTCCGAAACAATTGCCTCCAACGTCAGTTCGTCTAAAAACCTCTAAACGAACTCTATTTGGTTAATCAGTGAGTAAATATATGTTATTTAAACTACAATTAAAATTCGTTGTGGCAAAAGTCGCTTATGATTATTAAAATAAAACAGTCCGTATAAATCTTTGTGAATCTGCTCTCTATTGGCAGGATTTAACTCATTGGAAACTTCAAAAAGTTCCGATAAATCGTTCTCTTTGAGTTCAAGGAATTCCTTTAAGCAAATCCCAGAATTTTCAATCACACCAAGATATTTGACGATGGTTGTTCTTGATTTTCCAATGCTTTTGGAAATTTGACTATTAGAAAGACCATTGGCTTTCATTCTGATGATTTCTCGTATCATAACTGATCCTATTATTTTATTGGACATACTGATGATTTGATCATAAAGTAGGACTAAAAATCATCATTAAAACTGTCCAGTTTGAACCGGAATAAGGTGTTCACTTTGAACCGGAATTACTTGTACAGTTAAAACCCGAATGGGTGTTCAGTTTGCCCCGGAATATCCAACTTTTAAGCACAAGGATTATCGCATGGCGGGTATGAAAAAGCAAATGATACTGACGCATCAGGAATTCATCAGGCGTTTTGCGTTGCATATTTTGCCTAAACGTTTTGTCAAGATCCGAGATTACGGTTTTTTGAGTAGCACTTGGAAGCGACAAAAGCAGAAACTTTTGCAGGAAAAACTTAAGGTGAAAGTTTTAGAAAAAGTAGAAAAGAAGCCTTTTTTACCCAAGTGTCCGTGTTGTAAAACAGGAAATTTAGACCGGATAGCAGTTTTTGACCAGCGTGGTCCACCTGCTTGGTATCTTGGTGGTAGCCAAAGTTCAAATTCCTGTCCCGCTAATTAGCGGGATGGGTAAGGGAACTTGTGTTCAAAAGTGATGGAAAACACGAAAAAAACCAAGCTGAAACCACGCTACAAAAAAGAGGCTCGCTTGCCTCTTATAATTCTCTCTAATTTTTTTTCGATAAGTGCATAGTGTTGACGGACGTACAATCGGTTCCGTTCAACCCGGGTTTCATTGTTCGTGCTACGCACGCAACGAATCCCTGGCTGTTAGCAGTAGGCTTTTATTGTTGTTCCGAAAAATATTTTTTAATTTCGTTAATTTCAAAAAATGTTTGCATTTGAGCAATTGCAGTATGAGGATTTTCAAAGTCAAATTCCTTAAATTTATTTGCATTTGAAATAGCTATTTTCAAAAATGGTTTAAGTTTTAGATAAATGTCATTATCCTGTTTTGTGAAATATTGCTGAGATTTATTATAATCCTTTAAATGTTTTTTAAGTTGTTTTGATGCACCATCACAAGTATCAAAATATTTTGAAGTTGTTTCAAAGTGTAATAGTATCCAAAACTCTAAACAAGGATTGTTTATTATGACAAAAATATTTTCATACTCACTTTCAATAGTTGAGCAATATTCTTTAAATTCTTGTAACGCTGTTTTTGTGCCTTTTTTTGAGGATCTAGTTTCGCTATTTATTACGTCAAAATCTATAATCCAAAAAACTTTGTCATAATCTTTAGAGAGGTCAATAACTTTTTGATAAAGTTCAGAAAGCTTTTTTCTTTGTGGTATTTCAGGCTTTAAATCAACGTTTAGTTGTCTTTCGTTTCTTTTTAACATTTGAATATACCAAAATTCGCATTCACCATCAACGACAAATGCAAATTTTGGTTTACTTTTTAATGGAATTGTCCTATTCTTTCTCATTACTTATTTCGATATAGTAATCACCTAAATTTGGAACTCCACCTAGTTTACCAATTTTGTAGGCATTGTAAATATTACTCGTGTCTCTGATTACTGAACTATCAAAATCCGTTAAAGAATATAATTCCGTTTGACAATTCTCATTTTTATCTGTAAACCATATAGCATCATTTCTGAATATATCTTTATTATTCAAAATTTCTCTATTGTGAGTTGTTGCAATTATTTGAGATTTTTTTGAATTTACTAAAAATGAAAGTAAAAAATGGACGAACAAATCAGGATGCAAAGAAGCTTCAAGTTCATCAATTGGAAAAGCAATAGAGTTTTTGATTAATAAACTTAATATACCCGCAAAACCATAATATCTTTTTGTTCCTTGAGATTCCGAATCAAAAGGTAAATTGTATTTTTTATTATTAACTAAGTGTTCAAACTCTAGATTTATTGAGGTTATTTTGCCTTTATTTTTTAATTCAATTAGTTGCTCACTTGGTGTTTTAACTCTTTTTTCTAAAAACTCAATAAGACCGTCTGGAATATCTTCTTCCTCTTCTTGAATTAAAATATTTGAGATATTAAAATCAGCTTTTTTAAGAATATTTACGATATCTTCTTTTTTTATTTCAGATTTACTAATTCTAGTCGTTACGTAGCCATCAAGCTCTGTTTTAGTTAAAATTAGAGGCTTTAAATATTGAGAAAACCAATCGGTTACTTCTTTTAGTTCTTTAGATTTAATATTTGTTTTAAGAAAGCCACCTAAAACAGTGTTATTCCATAGTGTGTTTGATTCTAAAGTTTTTTCAAAGGTTTTCTCTTTTTTTATTTTGCTGCCAAAAGAAATCTCAGTAAATTGTTTTTCTAAATCAGTTGTTCTTTTGAAAACATTTGACTTTTTTGGATTATAATGATTTAATGTTTCTTTAATTACTGCCTTTTGATTTAATTCAACTTCATAAAAATAGCGAGTTTCATTTTGAATAAATTCAATTGACAATATGGTATTTAAATTTATTGAAGATGCATCAAGAAGAAAAGGTTTAAAATCTAAAGATTCTGTCTTTTTTTCTTCCGGTTCTAAAACAATATCTCTTAAAAAATCGAGTGCGTTCAGAATTGTAGTTTTTCCTGACGCATTAGCTCCATAAATTAAGCCTAATTTTAGAAGTCTTAACCCATTTGTATGTATAACATAATAATCTTCAAGTTGATTCGATTTATCGGCTTCAAAAGAAAGGGTTTGTTTCTCTTTTATTGAACCAAAATTTTGAATACTAAAATTTACTATCATTTTATGTTTTATTTGTAAATAAGTTACAAAAGTACACTTAAAATTTTTTATAAAAAGATATTTTAACTTAAAATTTGTAAATGAATTACAAAATTTGATTATTTGTGAGGATTTTTGAAGCTTACTGCTAACGTCAGTCTGTGAAAAAACCTCCGTTGTATTATCATCAAATATAACAAAATATTAGTATAAAAAGAAGATTTTTCGTATTTTTAGGAATGCAACATATCACAGGTATTTCCCGCCAACAAATGCGTTTTTCAAGTTTAGAAGATAGTATAAGTCCCGATAATCAGGTGCGATTTATAGATGCCTTTGTCGAATATATTGACCTCTCTAAACTCGATTTTGCTTTAAAAACGCTCAAGACCGAAGGTCGCCCGAGTTTCAATAGTAAAGTTTTTCTAAAGATCTACTTATACGGTTATCTCAACGGAGTCAGAAGTGGTCGAGATCTGGAAAAGGAATGTTTGAGAAACATGGAAATGCAATGGCTTTTAGAAGACATTCGTCCTAATTACCACAGCATCTCAGATTTTAGAAAAGACAATCCCATTGCCCTGAAAAAACTATTCAAACTCTTTGTTTCCTTCTTGAAAGATGCTGATTTGATAGGATGTGAAACCATTGCTATCGATGGTACCAAAAGCCGAGCCCACAATAGCAAGAAAGCCAATTTCAATCAAAATAAAATCGACAAGCACTTAGCTTATATTGAAACTAAAACCCAAGAATACCTAAACACTCTGGAAGAAAATAATGTTCAAAGTATTTACCAGCTATAATTTTATCAACTTCAATTATGAAATCTGTTGTGCTCTCGAATTCGTGTATCATAAAAATATCAGTTAACTTGTTTTTATCAAAGTGGCCATAATGTCCCTAAATTAATTTGCCTTGTACCATAAAATAGCTTTTTACTACACCTACCAAACATACAAAAGCATTTTCATAGTACTTTACGGTTTTCCCTAAATGCATTTAAATTATAGTATAATTATTTTAAATGCTCAATCTTCACGACTTCCGAACTCAAAGCTTTAGTACCGCTTTCATTCATAGTTTGCTTTACGGTTACTTTAATTTTATCATATTTAGGAGTAGGGAACTTCATCAGGTCTGAAATATTTTTATATCCAAAAGCCTTTGCCAATAATGCAATATGACGCGTAGAATATTTGTGTCGTTGAGTAAATGATTCAACATTTCCAACAAATGTTTTTGTTACACCCATCGCCAGGCTTAAATCTTCCTTAGTAAAACCCTTTGATTTTCTCAAAGTTCTAATGTGATTTATCAACTCAAAATCGAATTGAGTGGTTTGAAATACAAATGTTTTTTCCATTTAAAGTGAAATATAATATCCAACTTGTTGGATATTTAAATATTATTATTATATTTGTTCTAGCGAATTGACAATTAGCCTTTTTTGGCATAATTAAAACGATGTTTTCTCGAACCGAAACGACCAATTTTACCTCGAGAGTATCGTGAAGTCGCTCCATGTCAAAAAGTTTATTACTTTTGCATACGGCATGTGAGCGGTTCTCACGTTAGCTTTAGGTGGTAACTTTTAAATCGAAAGATTTAAAAGACGGGTTTGGTCGCCCACGGTCCTAAAGTGTGAAACCGCTCCTTGCTTTTTTCTGCAAGTACCCTTCATACCAAGAAATACATCGTTCCATAACCATAACCTATAAATTATGAGAACGATTTTTTTATGTACAACCGTTGCCAAACCACCTTAAATACCTGCTAAAAGCAAGCTGCCTTTTGTTGTCCCAAAACTAAAACAATTGTGTTAGGATAGGAAAAAACCTATAAGTACTCTTATCAGAGATACTTCCCCGTCAGAATTTTAGTACTGATGTGTTTAACTGTGCCTTGATATAAAAAAAGGAAATTATATAAAATAATAATCCCTTATATATCAAACCTCAACCCAAACCTAAAATGTTTTTGGCACTTAGATTTAAGCTTTTCCTTTTTAAACTCGCACTTTAAAAGTATTGCCTTTATTTCTATTATCCAAATGGTATGTTACAATTTTTAGAGTTTGTTTCAGAAAGGGGGAGCAAAAGGAGTTTTTCAAACCGAAAAACAAAATCATGTATTCATCAAAATACAAAATATCTTCTTAGTCGGCAGTAAACACTTATGCTTAACCTCAACTAAAAACTGGGATTAAAAACATAAAAAAAACGTCTGTGACTATAAAATTATTCATGACTATAAACTCCTGCACCGAAAGGTCCTTTGAATAAAAACACCTAGTTAATTTAATTTGAATTTGTTAGCACTGGTGCAGGTAATTTAGTTATAAAAACCCTTGTCTATACACATAATAAAAAATGTAATTAAAATAACGATTAAAACATAATTGATAACCCTTAACCGATAATAAAAAAATATCTGTGAAATACTACAAACAAATAAAAATAGGAATAATTATACTTTTCATAGCAACGATGTGCCTGTGGATTTATGGTTGAAATACAGATTATTTAGCAACAACATTATCAACTCATAACTAAAAAACGCCTATGACATAACAAAAAACACAATCCATAAAGACTTAAAGACATTCGACTTGATGACTTTAAGACTAAACAAAAAAAGTCCCCTAAATCGCCGGCAAGCTAAACTAGAGGACCGTAGCTAACAAAACTCACATTTCATTTAACTAAACCAATATTATGAAAATTATTTTATTAAACAAAGGGTTAGGAGCACTTTGGTATTCACTTATTTTTAGCATATACCTCTTCAGTTTCCCTATTCTAGCAAACAATATGCTGGGACACAAACAGTTCATGCGGCAACAAATCCAAATTAGCGGTACGGTCACTGATGGTACTAATCCTTTGTCTGGAGTTACAATTGCTGTAAAAGGACAGCAAAAAATCGTCGTTTCTGATTTAGATGGAAAATTTACTATAACAGTATCACCCAACGACATTCTTATTTTTACCTATATGGGTTTTAAAACCCTTACAATTCCTGTTGACGGTCGCACAGTAATCAATATCAAGATGCAAGAAGACGCAACAGCACTGCAAGAAGTTCGCGTCAATGCGGGCTATTATTCCGTAAAGGATAGTGAACGCACGGGAAGTATTGCAAAAATTAAAGCCGCCGATATTGAAAAACAGCCAGTTACTAATTTCCTGGCAACCATGCAAGGAAGATTGGCTGGTGTTAGTATAACGCAAACTACCGGAGTACCGGGTGGTGGTTTCAACATCCAAATTAGAGGCCAAAATAGTTTGAGAGCTGGCGGAAATGCTCCCCTATATATAATTGATGGGGTACCTTATTCATCAGAAGCCATTGGTATAGGCATATCCTCAACTATTATGCCTGCCAATACGAGCCCATTAAATAATATAAATCCCGGTGATATTGAAAGCATAGAAATACTTAAAGACGCTGATGCAACCGCAATATATGGATCACGAGGTGCCAATGGTGTTGTTCTGGTAAGTACAAAAAAAGGGAAAGCCGGAAAAACACGATTCAGCGCAACTTTAAGTCAAGGGACAGGAAAGGTAGCTCACTTTATGGATATGATGAATACACAGGAATACCTTACGATGCGCACGGAAGCATTCAAAAATGACGGTATTGTCGAATTTCCTGAAAATGCCTACGACATCAATGGTGCCTGGGACCAAAATAGATATACCAACTGGCAAAAGAAGCTATTGGGTGGCACTGCTAAAATTACAAATATAAATGCTTCAGTGTCCGGAGGGTCTGAACTGACACAGTTTTTGATCAGTAGTAACTACGGTAAGGAAACCACTGTTTTTCCAGGAGATTTTGCCTATACAAAAGCCAATCTGCATTTGAATCTGAACCATGACTCGGAGGATAAAAAATTTCGCATCACTTTTTCAGCAGGCTATACCATTCAGGACAATAAGCAACCATCGACCGATCTTTCTGCCGAAGCCTGGCTATTGCCTCCCAATGCACCCGCCTTATATGACCAAGACGGTAATCTGAACTGGGAGAATAATACTTTTGAAAACCCGTTACGGAATCTTTCAGGCTTATCAAAAGTAAAAACTTATGACCTTATCGGAAACACCCTGCTTTCTTATTCAATTCTGAAGAATCTTGAAATCAAAACAAGCCTTGGCTATACTGACTTAAACCACTGGGAGAGCAGTACATTTCCCTCAACAATTTATAATCCGGCTTATGGCCTAGGGAGCGAATCATCAAGTATCTTTTATAACACAACAGCACGGCAGTCATGGATTATAGAACCGCAGCTTAATTGGAAAAAGGAATTTGGCTCATTTAAAACAGACCTGCTTCTGGGCAGTACGTTCCAAAGACAGAACAACAAATTACAGGCTTTGTACGGATATGGTTTTACAAGTAACAGTATGATCTATAATCCGGCAGCTGCAACTGATCTTCAAGTGATGCAATATGATGAATCGGTATATAAATACCAGTCCTTTTTCGGGCGCGCCAACTTAAATTGGAACGATCGTTACATAGTAAACCTCACTGGAAGGCGAGACGGATCAAGTCGCTTCGGGCCCAATAACAGTTTTGCATGGTTTGGCGCGGTAGGTGCTGCTTGGATATTCTCTAGGGAAACATTCATAAATAATAATGACAGCTTCTTAAGTTTCGGAAAAATTAGGGCGAGCTACGGGACTACTGGCAATGACCAGATTGGGAATTACCAGTTTTTAAACACCTATACTCCGGCCTCGACTTTTTATCAAAACGCGATAGGACTGCAACCCACACGCTTGTACAACCCAAACTTTGGATGGGAAACGAATAAAAAACTTGAAACAGCAATAGAAACCGGCTTCTTTAAGGATCGTGTTTTTCTGACAGCCGCCTGGTACAAAAACAGATCTTCTAATCAACTCGTTGGTATACCGTTGCCTGGAACTACCGGATTTGCTGAAATTCAGTCAAACCTTGATGCAATAGTGGAAAACAGCGGCATCGAAGTGACATTACGCACAATGAATTACCAACGAAAGGATTTTAGCTTTAGTACCAACATAAACTTTACTGTTGCCAAAAATAAACTCGTGTCGTTCCCAAACCTTGAAGGTTCGACTTATAGCACTAAGTATGTTATCGGGCAACCGCTCAATATAGTCAAGGTATTTCATTATACCGGCCTGGATCCTCAAACAGGAATTTATACTTTTCAGGATGTGAATGGTGATGGCATTATCAGTGAACCGGAAGACAAGACATTTGTCAAAGACCTCAATCCGGCGTATTTTGGCGGAGTACAGAACCATCTTAAATATAAAAATTGGCAACTTGATTTCCTTTTTCAATTTGTAAAACAGGAAAATTATAATACCCCCAGAATGCTTGCTCTTCCGGGAACCATGGCCAACCAAGCAAGCCTAACATTGAACCACTGGCAGCAGCCTGGCGATTCGGGTCCGGCACAAATGTACAGTTCCGGCACTAACGGTGATGCCTTAAATGCGCTTTACCAGTACGCGGCCAGTGATGCGGTGATTGTGAATGCCTCGTATGTGCGTCTGAAAAATGTTTCGTTCAGTTATGACTTTCCAAAAAACTGGCTAAAAAACATGAATTGCCGAGCAACTATTGAAGGACAGAACCTGCTGACCATTACTCCCTATAAAGGTTCTGACCCTGAATTTATAGGTATAGGCACACTACCTCCATTACGTATTATCACGGCCGGACTAAAGTTTAATTTTTAATCTAAAAAAAGGAAAACATGATTACTAAAATCTTTTTTAACCTATATCCTCAGACTAACACCGAGGTGTCTAGGATTTTCGCTTATTTGTCACTTATCATCATGATTTTCTGCTTAGGGGCATGCGACAGTTTTACAGAAACAGGTATGCCGGTTTCAGAACTTAACGCAGCAGCTGTCTTCGAAGAAAAGAATACTGCCAATGCCGCAATGACGGATATTTATGCGCAGATTCGCGATAACGGACTATTGACAGGCAAAATTACAGGCATAAGTGAAAATATAGGTCTTTATTCCGACGAACTCATGTGGTATGGGAGTAATTCTCTTTCGTATCAAAATTTTTATAATAATACGGTACTGCCTTCGACTGCGGATATTTCGAACTGGTGGAATAGCGCCTATAGCCAGATATACGCGGCTAATGCCATTATTGAAGGTGTAGCGGGTTCCACGAAACTTGCACAAGCAGATAAAGACCAACTCACAGGTGAAGCTAAGTTCGTCAGGGGGCTGCTTCATTTTTACCTGCTGCAGCTTTATGGCGATATTCCTTATATAACCAGCACGGACTACAAGGTAAATATAAGCGTACACCGTATGCCATCGGCAGAAGTTTATTCCCATAGTATTGAAGATATTAGAGCTGCTTGCGAATTACTGCCTGAAGCCTATCCAACCGGAGGACGGGTACGCCCTAATTTTTATGCTGCCAAAGCTTTGCTGGCAAGGATATACCTTTATAATGGTACATGGGCCGAAGCCGCCGACAATGCCTCAGCAGTTCTAAATAATACCGAAATCTATATATGGCAGGACGATCTTAGCAAAATATTTCTGAAAGAAAGTAGAACAGCGATATGGCAATTAATGCCAAGAACAGCTACACGGAACACCGATGAAGGCGCTACTTTTATATTCAGTTCCGGACCACCGCCCTTAGTGGCGCTGAGTGAGGGATTGGTAAATGCTTTTGAAAACGGGGATTTACGTAAAACGAATTGGGTAAAAGGCGTAACAAACGGCACAACAACCTGGTACCATGCTTACAAATACAAAAAATCGCGTACAAGTACTCCGGCTCAGGAATATCCTATTGTTCTTAGGCTTGCCGAGCAGTATCTAATCCGTGCTGAAGCTCGCGCACAGCAAGGCGAACTGATCGGTGCAAAAGAAGACCTTAACAAAATCAGGAATACTGCCGGTCTTGCTGATACAGAAGCCATGACGCAAGCTGAAATTTTAGATGCAATTTTAAAGGAGAGACGTGTGGAATTTTTTACGGAATATGGTCATCGTTTTTTTGACCTAAAGCGTAACGGAAAATTGGATGATTTTTTGTTAGGAACAAAACCGGACTGGAACAGTACAGACAGGCTATTGCCAATTCCGCAGTCTGAAATCAACCTAAATCCGAATATCGCCCCGCAAAATCCTGGTTACTAATGTTAGTTTGTAATAGGACTTTTAGAGGTGATTTACCAAGGGTAGATTTCATCCTTTCTTTTTTGTTTGCGTTACTTGCCTGTCCCCTGTCGGGGCAGGTTGCGCAAAAACGGCAGCTAACTGCTGCAGACTATCACCTGTGGAACACGCTTAGCCTTGAAACCATTTCTAAAAATGGGGACTGGCTTAGTTACCGACTGGTTTATGAGGATTCGGATACTTTGTTTGTAAAAAGTAGCAACGGTACTAAAACGTTCCGTTTTCCAAAAGGCACAAATGGACAGTTTTTTTCAGAAACTCATTTTCTCTGTCAGGGAAAGGACCATACACTTAGCATTACTAACCTTAAATCCGAAAAATTGCAATTGTTTAAGGAGGTCAAAAGTTATACTATAATGACTAATTACATAATAATAGAGCAAAACAAAACCCTTTTATTTTTTGATTTAAGTGGTCGCTTACTATATTCTGTATCAGATGTTGGAACTTATGCTGTTAATCCGGATGGAAAGTCGATTGCTTATACAACAGAAAGCAACAGCAATTACTCCTTAAATATCATTACAGTAAGATTGCCTGTAATTAAAACAATGGTTGTGGAAAATGACGACAGCAAATACGAGAAATTGACATGGTCAAAAGAGGGGACAGCTCTTGTTTTTTTACAACAAGGAACACAGGAAACTAGCTTGCACTATTATAGACCATCTGATAAAAGCGTCTTTAGTTTTCGTCCTGGTAGCAATAAGAGTTTCCCCTTAGATATGAATATTGTTATGACCGCACCCTTAACAATTTCTGAGGATGGGCAGCGCGTGTTTTTTAAAATCAGGAAACGGCCTGCAACTATGCCAGTCGATGTTAATGATGTACAGGTTTGGAATACTGCCGACAAATGGATTTATCCGGCAGAAAAGCAGATCGATGGCTGGAAAAAAACAGCAAAACTGGCAATGTGGGAACCTGCTAATAAGCGATTTTTGCAGATTACAGATACCCTTCTTCCCTTGGGAATGCTTACTGCAGATGGCCGCTATGCCATTACTTATAATCCGCAACAGTACGAACCACAATTTAAACTTGATGAAGACAGGGATCTTTATCGTACCGACCTGTTAATGGCTGGCAAAAAACAATGGCTTAAAAAACAAAGCTCAGACCAAAATCATATGATAGGATCTCCAAATGGAAAACATATTGCTTATTTTCGGGAGAAGCAGTGGTTTATATATGATATAACCAAAGAAACACATACTCAAATAAGAATAAAAAAAGACATTCCTTTATTCAATATTGATCACGATCTGCCATATGAAGCACCAGCCTATGGGAATCCCGGATGGAGTACTAACGATGGTTCTATCCTTGTTTATGATCAGTATGATCTTTGGGAAATTAAACCAGATGGTTCCAATGCAAAACGATTAACGAACGGACGTGAAAAAGAAATAATTTTTAGGATTATTCCACAGACAGCCAATCAAAAAATGAAGTTTGAAAATGGGGGGTGGACTGGTGGAGAATTTAATTTGTCTGACGAATTAGTCCTGCAAGCAACTGCCGCAGATCATTCGAATACCGGCTTTTATTTATTAAAAAAAGGTAATCCGCTAAAGCTTTTGACATACGGCAGTAAAAAAACAACCACTATCTTAAAGTCATCCGGTAATGAAACTTTCGCATGGTTTGAAGAAAGTTACGAGCATGCACCGAAAATAATTGTAAAAAGAAATAACGAAAAACCTAGGGTTTTGGTGCAGAGCAATAACCAACAAAAAGACTTTTTTTGGAGCAAACCGGAACTGCTCGATTATATTTCATCAGAAGGCAAAACACTCCATGGAATCCTTTATTATCCCGCTAATTATCAACGGGGAGTAAAATACCCTATGATTGTGCATATTTATGAAAAACAATCTCAATATTTGTTTGACTATATCAACCCAAGCCTATACAATTGCGTAGGCTTTAATGTGAGCAACCTGACCGCTAAAGGTTATTTTGTGCTTTTGCCAGATATCGAATATAAAATAGGAGAAGTTGGATCATCTGCACTGGATTGTGTAGAAGCTTCGGTTCATGCTGTTTTAAAAAAAGGGGATGTTGATGATGGAAAAATTGGACTAATCGGTCATTCTTTTGGTGGTTTTCAAACAGACTATATTATTACAAAAAGCAAGCTATTTGCCTGTGCAGTTGCAGGTTCAGCAATTACCAATATAGTAAGCTGGTATTTATCTGTTGCTTACAATACCAATCAGCCAAATGCTCCACGTGTCGAAAGCGGCCAGACCCGAATGGTAAAATCGCTTTATGAGGACATGGATATTTATCTCAAAAATTCGCCTGTACTGCTCGCTGACGATGTCAATACCCCATTACTTTCATGGACTGGACTTCGAGATTTTCAAGTTAACACCACACAGTCTTTTGAATTTTATATGGCGCTACGCAGGTTAGGGAAAAGACATATTATGCTGGGGTATCCTGACGAGGAACACGGAATTGAAGGCAGGGAACATGATAAGGACCTGACAACACGAATTGAGGCATGGTTTGATTATTATCTTAAGGATATACCTGCTCCTGACTGGATGATAAAACAATGAACTAATCAGTAACCGCTTGGCTGTAATTAAACAAACTGTCAGTTTACACTTCGATATTTTTCATGTCGTGAAATGGAACAAAAAAATGTCCCGATAGCTATCAGAACTATAACCGTTTTAAATGACAATGCAGTCCCGGTTTGGGGCTGCATTGTTTTTTAAAAGCGTACCTAATTACGGTCTGTAAAGAGGCATAACACATTCGTCGTTGATGTTCTTATCCCACAAACGAGGATTTGTAGCTATCTGGCCAACTTTACAGAATGTACCTGTGTTGACCGTGGTACACTGATTTGAAGCTTCACAGGGCTCCTCCGCTCCGGGGTGCTGAATGTACCCCGTAACAATAGCAACACTTTTGCTTTTATTCTCGGCATGAGAAGTAAAAGCGCTAGTAACTGCAAATACAACCACTAGCATTGGCAAAATTAATTGCGAAAATTTAGTTTTCATAATATTAAAATTTAAAGTTTTGACCTACTCTGTTTACAGGTTTTCAGTCTTGCCCTGATATCGGCCGATATATTGTGTGTGGTTTAAAGCATAAACTCACGTTCTTCTTATAATTGCAATCTCTAATGAGATGGTACGTCTTCTTGGTAAGCGTCCAATATTTTATCGCTTAATTTTACAACTGTCAGATAGTGGCCTGTTAGTGTAAAAAGTTTATTGTCATATACCCTAAAACTTTTTATTTTTTCTTTGTCGATATGATATACATAAAGGCTTGAAAGGTAATTGCCTGTTATAATGTCATACACATCGATTATTGATGCATGGTCTAGCATATTTTTATCTTCATATTTTCCTATACGTTCAGAATTTATAAATAAGAGATTTTTATAAACGCTGGCAGCCTTGTTTATTACCAGCGGAGGTGCTGACATTTTACTTTCACCATCCGGTAAGTTAGCAACCTTAATTTGGGCTTTGCTAACGGTATCAATTGTTTTCCCTTTCCTCTCTAATTGTAGTTGGGGATTAATGGTTATAAATTGGTTACGATAATAATAGATGTAATGTAGCCGATTGAACTGTTGATTGTAAATCAGCATTCCATCGGTATCAAAAATACCGTCAATCTGCCTCTGCAGTAAATGGGGATTTACTTTAGAAATTATACGATCGACAATTTTATACGTTCCTAAAATGTTTGAAGCTGCGGAGGGGATGGTCAAACGGAAAGCCATCGTGATAGAATCCATTGGCTCTGCGAGCGTGAATCGAAATATTTTTCCTTTCTGTTGCTTTGCCTTCCAGTCTTTAATGCTTCCTCTAAATATACATGGTACAGTACCGTCTGTGAGGTAAAAGTAAGGCGAGGCAATCCTGACTTCTACAGAACGATAGGGCAAGTCTTTATTGTCCAATTGAATCCTAACCTGGCTTTTTGTTTTAAGCGTGGTGTCGATAACCATAACACTTAATGGTGCGGTGGTATTTCCAAGATAAATTTTACCATCAGCAATTCCGGCAAAATAGTACGAGTTGTATTGAAGATCGACTTTGCTTATTTCCGGTTGTGCATGAGATGGAAAGCGGCGAACAAAGTTATTGCGTTTATGAATAATGTGTTCTGATAAAAAATATAATGACAACACAATGCCCATGCTTGATAATGAGATACCAATTATAATCAAAGAAAAGGCTATTGGTTTCATTCTGGATAGCCTGTTATTTTCAGGATAAATCAATAAAAATATACCTATCAGTGCTAGCAGTACAAATACGATATTGAAAATTAAATGCTCCATCCATCCAAGCTCTTCTAGAATTCCTCCACATGAACAAGGTACGAATGAGCTGTAGTTTAAAATAATATAAATATAGGTGGTAAATAGTATCATTAAACTGAAAGAAGCAAAAAGACCTATTAACCGATACTTTGGAAATATAATTAGAATTGCAATTATTACTTCAATGGCAGGAACTGCAAACGCAACGTACTTAGCAAAAGCACTCAGCAAAGGCGATTGTCCCAATTGTACTTGAAAGTTTTCAAAATCCAAAAGTTTACTTACAGCTGCATAGACAAATAGTAGGACAAAAAGCAAACAAATTGTGTCCAGAATTATACTCTTAATAGTCACATTCGATTTCATATTATCTGTAGGTTTAGTTTAAACTGATGCAATTATGAAATGTTCAATAGCATATAATCTTTATTAAAAAATTCACATACTGTTATCCATTTTTAGTACTGAATTTGGGGTAATAAATTTTAGTATTGTATTCAAATTCGATTAAATAAAAAAAGCATTTTATTTATGATTTAATTATTTGGAATTGAAACTGAAACAAAATTACAATAGTCTGTTTGATAACGTGTTACCGAAATCCGGTATGAATTTGTCAAAATCCGCTAGTTTAGTTAAAGTTTTAAAAAAGTATCGTTGAAATGCAATTGAGTAATAAAAAAAAGGTTCCAAATAAACACTATTTTTTTATTTGGAACCTCACCATTTTCTCCTTTTATAATTTGTTATTACTTCCCGGTTTCGTTCAATGTCTTCAATTTTTCATTGAGTTCTATAAGTCCGGCTTTTTGTAAACACTCACTTCCAAACAGTTTTAATTCCTGGAGATTTTCTTCTGGAACACTTGTCATGAGAATCGATGGTTTATCATCGTCTTTAGCAGCTAATCCACGTTCAATGACATGGTTTAATAACAGCACATTTTTTCGTGAAATTTTCAAATCAATCTTCACTACATCATTCATTCCAGGGATACTAAGTACAGTATCAAAAACCTTGGCCACATCATTTGTTGTCATAATCTTCACGTTTTTAATTAATAATTTATTCTATAAAGATATAAAGGCGTTTATGAATTTTGATAGGTAAAATTTACCTATGATAGGTAGAATCCATACCACTTACTTAATTTTGTATCTGATTTAAATGCTGAACATTAAAATGTACGATAGGATTTTAGATAAACAGAGTTACAGAAATGTGCTTTGAATTTGATATAAAATGTGTCAATTAAAAATGGTTTAAAAAAAGGATTTTCAAGAGTATAAAATTTGACAATTATTTCAAAAGAAGCGGTTTATCAAAGGGAAGTTCATGGTACATAAAAAAGTTCTGAAAAGGTGATTTCATTTAAGTATTTAATGACAACCATCACCCTTTAAAAGGAGCAGCCAAAACCTTCCTTAAACAAGTCAGGATTTGGTTGTTTTAAAATTAGTTTATTGCTTTGAAAGAGCACGTCCTCTTATGGGAAATTGAGGAGTAAATTCAATTTTGTAATTATCCAGTTATAATAGTTTTTAAATTATTGGCAGTGTGCACTTTCCTTGACTACCGAAAGTGATGATAAAATGCCTTTTATATAAGTTATCGAGATTTTAACGACTGTATTGATAGCTCCTATGAGTGGCTGAAATACCAATATTAATATATCACATCACTAGTGTCCACTTAAAATAAGTTGAAAACCAGCTGGTTAGTATTATGTTCATTGACATTATTGTAATCTGATT
>NZ_RYDI01000022.1:0-47939 GCF_003970335.1 Flavobacterium sp. LS1P28
TGCAATAATTTCGCAACATAGCTTTTCTTATATCATTAATCAATTTGATGTTTTTGTAAAATTGTTCTTCATTAAATTCCAGTATTTTTAAAGCTTTAACAATTTTTTTGTGCAGCTCGTGCTCCTGCAGCATTTCATTTACTTTTGAGTTAAAATCTTTTTTAAAATCGTCGATTCGTAAAAAAGGAATTACGGACTCAACCAGAGATTGGTCCCAGAATCTTGCTTTCCATAAACTATAGGCTAACCAGTAAACCGTTTCGGTATCTCCTTCATTTTGAAATAGTATTACAAAACTATTTGTAAAAGGTTCTTTTTGAGGATTACCAATGTGTTAATATATATTTTTTAGTATTGGTGAATTCCGCTACGCTCCATTTGCCACTATTCATCCCTTTGTTGAGAATAAAGATTTGGTTAGCTTTATAAGCTGCATTTTTTTGGTGTGTTTTAATGATGAAATTCGCCGTGGCGTATTGGTTTTAAAGATTCGACCTTAATTTTTTGAAAAGAAAAAAGAGAAAAAAAGAAAGCTATTTAATCAGCAGAAATGACGAACGAAAATGGAGGGAGGAACGACCGACTGAAAGTGAGGAATGGATGCTATGTTTGCTGGATTTTTTTCTTTTTCTTTTCAAAAAATTGCAATATCGTTTTGTTGAGGTTTTTCTGTGGGCGTTATTGTGATTGCTTCGTTTCTCTCGCAAGGCAATCAAACACCCCCAAGCACCGCAGAAAATGATGATTGTAGCGATAGCGGAAATCATTATTTATCGAGGAGCGCAGTGGCGGGGTTGCGGCAATCGAACAGCCACCTGAAGCCGAGAATTGCAGCTGGTGAGGAACGAGACGCAAAATGAAGGAAGAAGAGCGTGAAACGGTGGGGGAAAAATAGAAGACAGCCGCAGGCGTTCCTTGATTTAGGGCAACGTGACGTTTTTCACGGAACGGCGCCAACCCCGATGGCTGTGCGAAGAGCGCCACCGCTGAAAAAATAAAGGGCGACAGACATGATACTGCTGGAATGCAGTGGAACGTAGCCTGCGGAGTGTAACGGAATGAAGCGGTATTGTGGATGTAATAGCCCTGCCGAACGCAGGGTAGAGAACGTGTGAAGATGAGGAACGAACAGCGGAAAAAATAAGGTTGCCTATTTTTTGGCTGCCTTATTTTTTTGTGCTGTGAAGTGTCTGCGGAATGGAGGGAAACCTAACTAATGAATTGAAATAATAATTGCTTATTTCAAAAAAATGTTCTTATAAAACTGTAAGGTTGACCGACTGGAGCTGCCGAACGGAACAAAGAGAACGACCGCAGAGAGACCGCTTGATTGCACGCGATGAAGAACCTATAGTAGAATTAAAAACCTGGCATGTTTTCCAGTAATGTTGTCAATGATGCCTTCATCATTTAACAGCGATTAAATTTGCCTAATAGAGAAATGCAAAGTACTCTATTAGCTCATAATTCAACTATCTGGATTCATTATTACGGTTTAAAACATTCTTTTTTTACGATTGTGTATTACAGACAAAAGTGTATTGACTTCGGTGGTTAGTATGGTGTATATGTTTTTTATTTCTCCGGTTTCTTTATTTACCCAATTGGAATATAATCCTGCAAAGACAAGAAGTACTTCGTTGGGCAAACTTAATTCATATTTTTTATGCTTTACCTTTAGTATTCAGCCATTACTATTTGTAATACCCATTAACACCCAAACATCTTATATCAACTGAATTTTAAAGGGAGGTTTTTCGTTGACCGTTTCTATTTTGGTGTTAAAGGTGAATTTTTAAATTTCTTCATTTTTGGACCGTGATGGTATTAATCCTCAATTGTAATGGGTTATGATCTGCGGCAAATGCTATATTTTTACGGACCAATTCATCTGACAGTTTGATGATATGCATTAAGTATGTTTTAGTATTTTAATTGTTTAACTATTAAAAGTAAAGGGATTCAACTTTAATTAAAAAGTTAAACCCCTTTACTTTTAAATTTACACCCATTACTGAATAGTATCCTTTGAAACTATTGTTATTATTATCTCAATCCACCACCCAAATCGTATTCTGCATTCATTTATAATGTCATTTAATAATCAACTTTATAAACTACTTTATGTCATAATCCTCTTTTTGAATGATTTTAAAATTAATTTTTATTTAGAAAACTCTAAACCTTTCAATTTTTGCCAACCCCCACGAGTGAAATCAGGAATCTCAACTGGTGCAGAACTGTTATCCAAGGAAATTTCCGTTAGTGGTCCAAGACAAGACCATTCAGCCAAGTCATAAACGTCCATATCCAATGGAAGTCCATTTTGTAAACAATAAATCAAGCGGTAATCCATGATGAAATCCATTCCACCGTGACCGCCTACTTTTTTTGCTTGCTCTTCAATTTCTTTTACAATAGGATGCTTGTATTTTTCCATTAATGCTTTTTTCACGTCTTCAGGAACAAACTTGTGTGCACTCAAGTTTTCATGATTTGGTGCAATATCTGAACCTATCGCTTTTGAATCCAAAGCATATCCTTCAACAGGGTATTTATTAGCAAACCCTTTTGTTCCGCTAAGTTGGTACATACGGCTGTAAGGGCGTGGTGAAGTTACATCATGTTGAATTTGGATTGTTTTTCCTTTTTCGGTACGAATCATAGTCATTGTGTGATCCCCATTTCTAAAGTCCGTTACTTCTATTCCTGATTTTTCTTTAATATACGCAGGATTACCAACGGCTTTAGTATCCATAGAAACCAAATAGTTCATTTTATCTCCGCGGTGAATGTTCAATGCTTGACAAGCCGGTCCCATTCCATGCGTTGCATAAATATCGCCACGGTGTTTTCTATTATAATCCATACGCCAGTTGTTCCAATACTCACCCCAGAAAGGTTGTAAACCGTGGATATAGGATCCCTCGGCATGCAGGATTTCTCCAAACAATCCTTGTTGCGCCATATTTAATGTCGTCAATTCGAAGAAATCGTACACACAATTTTCAAGCTGCATACAATGCTTGCGTGTTTTTTCGGAAGTATTAATCAGATCCCAAATTTCTTCCATGGTCATTGCTCCAGGAACTTCAATAGCTACGTTTTTACCATCTTTCATGGCCTGAACGCCAATTTTCGCATGGTTTTTCCAATCTGTTGCTACATATACAAGATCTACATTAGGAAGAGCAGTTACTTTTCTCCAAGCATTTTCATCTCCAAAAAATTCTTTCGCTTTTGGAAGCCCCGCTTTAGTAAGAATTTCATTTGCTTTAGAAGTGTTTTCTTGTGTCATATCACATAAAGCCACAATTTCAACGCCAGGAATATGTGTCATACGTTCTACTGCACCTGGACCACGCATGCCTAAACCTATGAACGCAATACGCACATTAGGAATGGGAGCTGTTGCAAGACGCAAGACATCGGTTTGTCCTTTATCTCGTTTTGGAGCCGGAGTTTTAATCATTTGAGCCGATACATTGGCCCATCCTAGAAAAAGAAAGGAAATAAGTAGCAATTTAAAAATACTAGTTTTCATAATTTAATTTATTTATTAAAAAAAAGGAAGATAATCAAACTGTAGATTACCCATTCTGCACTATTTTACTATTTGTTGTGTTAGCTTAAACCGTGAGTAATCTATGGTAATTTACTAAAATCAATAACAGGTTTCTTCTGATGTAACGGTCTTGTAAAAACACTTTGAGCTTTGGTAAAATTATTAAAAAAGCCTCCGTTTTTCAAATAGAATGATTCGTTATTTAGCAAACCACCTGAATAATCCATACGGTACCCTTTAGTACCCGTGTTGTCTGTTGTGAATTTTGCGGAGTTAATCTCTGTCCAATTTCCGGTAGCATCACAATACCATTGATTATTGAACAAGACTTCGCGAGATTTATTTCCTTGTTCCGGAGAAAAATTTTCTAAAAACGAATGAAATCGTTTTAGATAAGTATTGGTTTCGGGACGGTTAAAACTGGCGATTAATTGCCATTTATTTAATTCGGGTGCAAAAAAGTAAGCGGTATAGGTCGTTGAATTATCATTTTGAGGAATTCCACGAAGTAAAAACTTATAGGTGTTCCCTGCGATCCAATTGTATTTCAAATAACTTTGTCCGCCGGAACCCTCATTTCCAAATTCACCCGTCGTTACGTTTTCTCCTTTTTTAAGAAGTTTAATTTTTTTGGAATCTGGAATGGTTGCTGGATCATCCGTTACAAATGGACTCCAAACGGAGAACAATACTCTACGCTCTTTATCCGAGTTAACCTGTATACCAAAATATCCTTCTGCAAACCCATTTGCCATATAATAAGACCCTATAATATCTTGTCCTTTTGGTACAGTAACTTCGTTGTAATACCATTCGGCATTTACTTTTTCAGGTACTTGATAATTTAGATGTACAGAAGGACCTCTTCTTCCCCAATGATAAAAACTAGCTTCGTCATTTTGAACAAATGCAATTTTATCTTTCGCAATCGAGCTGTTAATTGTTACTCTTGAAATAGAAGGGAAATGACTTTTATTCTTGCTGATCCCTTTTATTTTTAAAGCAACATAACCCGGTTCCGTAATTTCCCAACGTCCTATTGGGTAAGAATTTTTTTTGGTGTCGTTGAATTCAATACTTTTGGATTCGTCGTTAATGGTGAATTCTAAAGTTGCTTTTCCCAGAACTACCAATGAATCCTTATTTATTGAAAATTCGAACACTCCCGGCTCAGAAATTCGAAAGTAAGCAGTAAAATATTCTTCTGAATTGGTCCAATACTCGATTCCATTTTTTGTAATGGTTTCAACTTCCGCAAAGGGAGTTGAACTAAAAGCATTTCCACCAAGAGGCAGAGAAATTTCGGATATCATTTTAGAATCATCCCCAACAATAGTATCATTTTTTTCATTACCGCTACAAGAAGTAAGTGGAATCAATACTAAGATTACTAATAGGTTTGTAAAGAATTTTTTTTTCATCTATAATTTTTATACTTTTTATGTTCGGTATTTCCCTTTTCTGACCCCTTTTATTCTTAACCAAATGGACGTTTTTACAACCTCATTCTAACCTTTTATTATTGATTTTGGGTCAGCGTTCCAGGATAAGCATTTATTTCTGATTGAGGAATGTACTGTATCACACGCAAACTGGATGCAGGAATATCTTCCATGGCACGATGTGGTCCCGGATAATGACGTGTCATTGTTTGTCCGTTTCTATATACATCATACCCTCTATGTGCTTCGAAAGCTAATTCTAATTGACGTTCTTCATCAATAAATTGAATAGCATTGGCACTCGTTAATGAAGTATATCCAGCACCAGGAATTGATCTTTCTCTTACTATATTTAGGTTAATACGTGCATTTTGATAATCCCCTTTTTTTGCATACGCTTCTGCCATATTCAAATACATTTCAGATAGTCTTGAAATGATTGGCGAATGAAGATGCGAATCGTTATCCTGTAAAGAGCATTTAGTGATATAATACATTGGATATACACGGTTCAATAACATCATAAAATCTTTTTCACCAACATATGTTTTTCCTTTATAGTCAATCGAATAACTATTTTCAGCAGCATTAACTACAGTTAGATCGTATTTATCTGTCCCAATATTAATGTAAAATGTACCGTCAGCATTACGCTTAAGCGGTTGTTGCAAATAGTTATACCCTGTTTGTACTGAGCTGGTATTATACGAATCATGGACAAAACGGAAGGCTTCTGTTTTATTGTCTGATGCATCCAGTGCGTATTGTGGTTTAATAAATGCCCAACGAGCATCATTCTTTTGACCAGACTTGCGCAGTAAATCTAAATATTTAGCACTGGCATACATTTCGCCCCAACCTTGTCCTTGAATATTGGCGTACATGCCGCCAATTCCATAATAGTGATCGAATCCGGAGAACTCTGAAGCCACACGTTTAACAGCAAAAATGGTTTCCGTTTGTCCGGCAGCATCAGGAGCAAAGGTATTGTATTTCATAAAATCCGCTCTACTAAGTAAATTGTAATTTCCACTTGCAATTACTTTTGTAGCATATTCTATGGCAAGAGTAGCATATTCTTGATTTGGACTTTGGTACGTTCCGCTCATGTATAAGTATACTCTGGATAGCATTGCTTGCGCTGCCTCTCTGGTTGCATAAGTCGCACTACGTTTTACGGTCATTAGCGTTTCTGCTTTTTTCAAATCATTAATGGCTTGTTGGTAGCTGTCTTTAATTGTGGATCTGTCTGGGAGACGTAAATTATCAATATCGGCAGGCATTCCGTTTACAATGGGTACTCCCAAATTAGAGTCAGGGGATTGTGCATAAGGTCTACCGTAGGTACGAGACAAATAGAAGTAAATCATTCCTCTTAAGTAGTAGGCTTCTCCTAATTGTTGGTCAATTTGCGCATTTTCACCTTCTGAAATAATTTTGATTAAGTCACTTGATTGTGAAATAATTTTATAACTGTTGTTCCAAAAAACAGATAATCTTCCATTATCCGGTATGTGCTGGTACGAAATAAAGGAATAGAAAGCATCCGTAGAAGTTCCTCTTATCATGATATTATCTCCGGGATATTCCCCTACTCTGTGCATAACATCTGACCAACCTTTAAGTTGTGCGTAACACCCATTCAAAAGTACTTCGACAGCCGCTTCCTTATCTGCAAGGATTTTGTCCTCGGTGTAAGCATTAAAAGGTTCTCTCTCCAGTTCACAAGAGTATAAAAAACTAATTGTAATGAATAATATAAATATCTTTTTCATGATTTATTTTTTTTAAAGAGTAAGATTAAGACCTAATACAAATTTGCGTGTCTGAGGATATACTGAGGTGGCAACTCCTGTTATTTGACCATTACTAGGTGGTATCTCAGGATCAACTCCAGAGAAGTGAGAAATTGTAAATAAGTTTTCTGCAGCTACAAATAATCTAAGATTCGAAATATTAAAACGCTCCACATTTAGATTATATCCTAAAGAAAGGCTTCTCATTTTTAGATAGGTTCCAGTTTCTAAGAAACGAGACGAAGCTTTATTTGAGTTACTTTGATTGTTATAACTGGCTTGAGGATGCGTAGCAATATCACCTGGTTTTTCCCATCGGCTCCATCCGCTGTGAAGATTCATTTGGTTGCGATCTGTATAGGCTCCATCTGAATCAAATTCAGCTCTGGCATAATTATAAATTTCGCCTCCTACTGAATAGGTAAATATGGCAGCAAGATCAAAACTCTTATAATTTAAATTTGTTGAAAATCCACCAAAAAAGGAAGGCGTATACGCTCCCATAGCAATTGGTGTTTTTGAAGCGGCACTATAACTGAAGGTTTTAACGCGTTCTCCTGCTGCATTGGTTTCAAACCATTGTGGTCTTCCGCTCTCTGGATCTACACCAGCCCATTCTGTAAGGTACCACGTATCTACATCCTTTCCGGGAGTCAATAATTTATTAGCTGAACCGGAAATACCAGATCCATCTCTCACGATGATTTGTTGTCTTTCGCCATAAAGACTCGTTACTTTGTTTTTATTCACACCAATATTAGCATCTACAGCCCATCTCCAATCTTCATTATTAATAATTTCAACATTAAGTGCCGCTTCAAAACCTTTATTGCTTACTGCTCCTACGTTTTTCCAAATACTAGTCACTCCAATAACTCCTGGCAAAGGAACTTGGTACAATAAACCCGAAGTATCTTTATCATAATAATCCAAAGTCAGGTTGAATCGTCTTAAAAACGAAATATCTAAACCCACACCGGCCGTATATGTTTTTTCCCAACTTAAATCAGGATTCGCAATTTGAGAAATTATGGCTCCTGGATTTTCATTGTACCCTGTCGTTAATGAATACAGGGCATAGTGTGGATAAAGACTGTTTGGTCTGTTTCCTACTGATCCATAACTGGCTCTAAGTTTTAAATTTGTGATATAATCCGCTTTAAAAAAAGCTTCTTTATGAATATTCCATCCACCACTTACAGAGTAAAAATTCCCGTATTGTGAATTAACCCCAAAATTTGAAGCTCCGTCACGTCTAATCGAAACTTGTGCTAAGTACTTATTATCATAGGTATAATTTACATTCGATAATAATGATTGTACGGCCCATTGCGCTTTGCTTCCTCTCACTCTTTCAGGAATCGAGGCCACATCACTCACTACAAACCCCGGAGCAAATCCAGTTGCAATTCCTACTGTATTTTTAGAATTAAATTCATTCCATTCATAGCCGGCGATGGCATTAAAATCATGTTTTCCAAATGATTTTTTGAATTTGAACAATTGATTGGTATAGGCTCTATTATACGAACTCATATAATCCTCAATTCTTCCTTTTACTGCTAATCCGCTGGAAGAACGTGGATCTGAATAGGAGGTAGAATTTGAATTTGAAAAGATATAACTGTTTACAGAGGCAAAAGTCAGCCAATCCGTAAGTTTTATGTCAAAATCAAAATTACTTCGAATATCATAGGCTTCAGACTCGCTGTAATTCCATTGTAAATCATACAAATAGTTTGATCCGGTGGTGTTTACCCAAGTAGGATTTGGTTGATTTCCTACCAAAGTTCCATCTGCTAAATACGGGTTATCCCAAGGCATATTACCATACATTGCACCAACTGAATGTTGTTTATTTAAAACATCTCTGCGGGTTGCGTTTATCTGTGGGCGTATGGTTAACCAATTATTTACTTTATAACTAAATTTCAATAGTGCATTATACCGTTTGTAGTCATAGCCTCTTATTGCTGCTGTCTCATCATACACCCCCAGAGAAACATAGCTTTTGAAATCCTCATTACCACCACTTATAGAGAGGTTATGATCGGTTGCTAAACCTGTTCTTGTGGCATTATCCCACCAATCAAAGTTTTTATTTCTCAGTTCCGGAGTCCACCACCATGCCGTTGAAAAGTCCTGTTTGTTCGAAAAAGAATCGTACAAGTCATATAATTCATTTCCATTCATTAAGCTGAAATTACCCGTGTTTAATGTGGTAGCAGCCATCTTCGTCGAGAAATTAATAGTTGCTTTGCCTGATTTTCCACTTTTTGTTGTAACCACAATAACTCCGTTAGCCCCTTGAGAACCGTATACAGCAGTAGAGGCTGCATCTTTTAGAATCGTCATAGTTTCAATATCCATGGGATTAATGCTCCCGGCACTACTTCCTACAATAACTCCATCAACAACCCATAGAGGATCTGTACTTCCGTTTACAGTTGTTTTACCTCTAATAATTATTTTACCAGCTTCACCAGGCTGTCCAGATCCAGAATTTACATAAACTCCAGTAGCTTTCCCTGCTAATAAATTTTCAACAGAGGGAGTTGTAGCATCTGTAAGCTTCTTATTGGTAATTGTTTGTAAGGAACCCGTCAAACTTTCTTTTTTAATCGTACTATAGCCAACAATAACGACTTCATTTAATTTTTGTCCGGTTTCTTTTAAAACAATAGTTAATGGGTCATTGCCAATAGCAATTTCTTGTTCTTCCATTCCAATAAATGAAACAACTAAAGTATTATTATTTCCTACTACATCAATAGCAAAATTACCATCAGCATCAGTTTGAACACCAATAGTAGTACCTTTGATAAGCACATTAGCTCCAGGAAGAGGTGCTCCACTTTCATCGGTAACTTTTCCTTTTACAACTTTCTGAACTAATAATACATTAGTTTCGGATAAAGCGATTGTCTTTATGGTCGAAGCAGTAGAAAATTGAAAAGTTAAAGCTAGAAAAGAAAGAATTGTTAATTTAATTTCTTTGTGTGTCATACTTTTAATCCTTAAGCCCCTTGGTTTTTTTTGGGTTAATAATTTCATACTCTTGAAATGGTTTTAGTTAATAATTGTTTGTTGGTTTATTCAGTATTAAGTGTTGTTTGTATGTTTTTTTGATGGACAAAAATGAACTCTAAAAAATTTGATTTATAATTTCTTAACTGAGCTAATTTTTGTCTAAATCCACCCTCTTTTTTTATGCATATTTCTAAATACAGCCTTTGATATAATCTTCAAAAACATTAAATTTTGACCTAATAAAAGATTGATTATTTTTTAATACATGACGAAACTAGAGATTATATTTTTATTAAACAAGGAAAAACACAAATAATGTGCTCGAACACATATTATTTGTGTTGTCGAGCACACAAAAAATACTCGAAACGTTTTTTTAGTACTAAAATTCTAGTTTTTCAATTATAAAATCCTGTGGGGTTTCATATCATTTATTTCAAGTAAAAAAGGACATACTCATTAAATAATAAGAAATTCGGAATTTTTTAAACTAAAAATTAAAACTTCAACAATAGTTACGCACTATAAATTGACCATTTAATCTCAATTTACCATCACTTAATTTTAAATTTAACAGCTAAGAGATGAATGTAAGACTTATAATTAGGCTAAAAAAAGAATAAATAGATTCATTGAAATTTCTTTTAACTATATTTCGAGAATTTCTGTTCAAACACAGTTTCACAGAAATATTAAATACCGTATAAAATGATTCCAGAAATGAAAGAATATGATGTCCATTTAATTGAAAACAAAGATCTGACTGTCTCCGGAAAAGGCGATGACATAGCGTGGGCTGAAGCCCAGATTTTAACTGATTTTTGTTCCCCGTGGAATACTAAAAAAGTAACTGAAACTACATTTAAAGCACTTTGGAATCGAGACAAATTATTTTTTAATTTTACAGTTTTAGATACTGAAATCCACATAGAAAAGCAAGATGAAAGTTTTGAAAGTATTGGGATTTCTGATAGAGTTGAACTCTTTTTCAGAACTGATAATGGACTGAATCCTTATTATTGTTTAGAGATCGACACTTCTGGGCGAATAATGGATTTTATTGCGTATCCTAATAAGAATTTCGATTTCAGTTGGAACTGGCCCAAAAATGATTTAGTAGTTAAATCATCTGTACAAGCTAATACTTTTATGGTTGAGGGATCAATTAGTATCGAATCTTTGAAAAGTCTTAATTTAATAAAAAACAACATTATTGAAACCGGTGTTTTTAGGGCTAAATATAGTAAAGCCCAAAATGAATGTTATGAACCTAATTGGATTACTTGGGTAAACCCAAATACGGAAACTCCCAATTTCCACATTGCATCTTCTTTCGGAGTTTTTATTTTAAAAGAATAAATTTTTTTATTCAATATAATACTCCGCATTTTCCGCGTTCACAATATCAATCGGCAAAAAAATCATTTTTGGAATTTCATTCTGAAAGAGAAAATGTTCCACCAAAGAGGTTATTCCGAGATATGCCTGTCTTTTCTGGTTTTGATGAATCATAAAATCGATGACGCCTTGATTCAAATAAGTAACATTTTCATCAATCAAATCATAACCGACCACTCTAATTTTTTTACCTTTAAATTCACTAATTACCTTAGCAATTTGATACGATTTAGAAGTAGTAACAAAAATTCCTGTAACCTCTGGATTTTCATTCAGGAAAGTATTGCAACTAAGCTCAACATTTGGATTTTTTAATTTTAAAGTGGTAATCGTGTATGGAGAATTTTCTTTCTCATCAAAATAATTTCTAAAACCTTTTTCCTTTTCCTGCATGTGAATTGCATTTTTGTAGGTTTCATCAATATGAACAATGGCAATTTGACCGGTACCGGTAATCGAATCTATTAATTTTGCTGCCACTCGTCCACTTCTAAATAAATCCTGACCAACGAAACTTTTTACAAAACTGGACTCGACTTGGTTATTAAAAGTATTTACAATGATGTTTAACGAATTGTATTCTTCGATAACATCTACAGTTTCTTTATGGAATAAAGGCGTTAGCAAAACAGCATCCGGAGATAATTCCAATACCTCTTTATTCGTTTTTAAAAAGGATTTCTTTTTTTCCGGATTAAAGTAAAAGGTTTCAATAATCAAATTATAGGCTTTGAATTCTTTCACCGCATCATCAATACCACTCAGGCAAGGATGCCAATAAGTATCAATTTTGGGATCAGGAAGAACAATACAAATGCGATAAATTTTATTATTCTTTAAATTCCTAGCAATAAGGTTTGGCTCGTAGTCAATTACTTTTAAAACTTCGTTGACTTTGTCCAAAGCAGCTGGTGAGACTTTACCTCTTTTGTGCAAAACTCTGTCAACAGTTCCTTTCGAAACACCGGCTAATTTAGCAATATCCTTTATTGTATACTTTTTATCCATAATGAGCAAATATATAAAAACTTTGGTTTTATTTTTTTTTGTAAGACTGAATTAACGAATGAGTACCTAATTATACGTTTGACATTCTTTCATTGTTAGTAATAATCTTTTTATGATCGTATTTTTTCATACAATTTAAAAATGTGCTCGACAACACGAAATAAGTGTGTTCGAGCACATTTATTGTTTTTTACTTGTTTTATTAGAATTTAATCTATAGTTTCGTAAAGTAAAACTAAATAAACAGTTAGAATTATAAATAAAATTAGCATTAAACACTATTAATACAGCGTTTTTAACATCTCTAAAAAGTGAAAAAAATTATATCATTAGCTCCTGGACGAACGTGTCTCTTTGGAGATCATCAAGACTATTTAGGTTTGCCCGTCATTGCATGTGCAATCAATCTAAATATAAAATTAACTGCAGTTCAAAATGACACTTCAGTTTTCAGACTAAACATGGAGGATATTAATGAAGTTAGGGTCATTGATATTCACGGTATTTTTTCAGAATTAGCACCTCGAGATTATTTTGCCTCTTCCTTAAGAGTTTTGAGAAGACAAGGTTGTATTCCAACTGTAGGATACGATATTACCATAAAAGGAGATATTCCTATCAATTCCGGAACCTCAAGTTCATCGGCTTTATTAATGGCTTGGATTCATTTTTTGGTTACCGCTTTTGGAGTTGATGCCGAAGTTACTCCGGAATTTATTGCAAAAATGGGGTATGCTTCTGAAGTTTTAGAGCACGGAGAACCAGGCGGAATGATGGATCATTACAGCATCGGAGTGGGCAATATTGTACACATCAATACCAAAGATCCTTTTTCTTATACCATTATTGGAACAGAACTAAAAGGATTAATAACCGGTGTTTCCGGGGTACCTAAAGAAACCATTGGTTTGATAGGAGAATTAAAAGGAAATGCCTTGATTGCAATTGACATTATAAAACAAAATTTTAAAGATTTTGATTTAAATACATCCGAAATAGAAGATTTAGATAAATACTATAATTATTTACCAGACCGATTGATTACTTATTTTGAAGCTGCCATCAAGAATTACCATTATACAAAAGAGGCTTTAAAAGAATTTGAAAAACCAACTCCAGATTTAAAGAAGATTGGTGCTTTAATGAATCAACATCACGCTGTTTTAAGAGATTTATTAAAAATAACTGTGCCAAAAATTGATGCCATGATTAATGCTGCATTGAAAGCTGGGGCGTATGGGGCAAAAATAGTTGGTTCAGGTGGAGGCGGTAGTATTGTAGTACTGGCTGAACCGGGAAATGAAGCTCCAGTAGTGGCAGCAATACTGACTGCAGGGGCAATAGAAGCCTATACGGTAACCGTTGATCCTGGCGCGAGAATACTAGAAAACATTAAAATTTTAAAGAATTAATTATGCATGACAATCTAATTATTTTGGCTGGCGGCGCTTCTTCCAGAATGAAAAAACAAGTTACAGTTGATAATTTGAGTGACGAAGAAATTGCGCAAGCGAATGAAAGAAGTAAAGGATTAATTGGTGTTGGCCCAAATGGAAGACCATTATTGGATTATCTTTTATTGAATGCGAAAAAAGCAGGGTATAAAAATATCTATATTATTATTGGTGAGCGGGGTGATCTATTTAAAGAATTTTACGGAAGTGAAAACAAATACAATGATTTTCATGGTTTAACTATCTCTTTTGCTATTCAATATATTCCGGAAGGAAGAGCCAAACCATTAGGTACTGCAGATGCATTATTTCAAGCTGTAGAACAATATCCGGAACTGAATTCATTGGATTACTCGGTTTGCAACAGCGACAACTTGTATTCAGTCGATGCACTTTATGCGCTTAGAGAAACAGATAGTCCTAATGCTTTTATAAGTTATAATAGAGATGCGATGGAATTTCCATCGGAACGAATTTCTCGATTTGCCATTGCCAAACTCGACCATGATAATCAATTATTTGATATTCTTGAAAAACCAACTGCAGCTAATTTAGAGAGTTACAAAGATTCCGAGGGAAAGTTAAGAGTGAGCATGAATGCTTTTAAATTTAAAGGAGATCTTATCTATCCTTATCTAAAAAACTGTCCCGTTCATCCTGAAAGAGACGAAAAGGAATTACCTACCGTACTTTTAAACGCATTAAAAGAACACCCAAATACCACATTTGGCATCCCTTTTTCTGAACACGTACCGGATTTAACGGCAAAAGAAGACATAGCTGAAGTAAAGGCCTATCTAAAAAAACAGTATCCTGTATTAAATTGGAATGACTAATAATTCTGAAAGGATAACTCCTAATATTTAAAAAAAATGAAGAAGTATATAATAACAGGTGGCGCAGGATTTATAGGAAGTCACATTGCTGAATATTTATCCGCTAAAGGACATCATGTAATTGTTTTGGACAGTTTAAGAACGGGATTCGAAAAAAATATTAATGGGCTGAATGTTCAATTTGAAAAAGGAGATATCAGGGATAAAAATCTTGTGGAAGAACTAGTGCAAGGTGCTAATGGTATATTTCACTTAGCGGCTTTGGTAAGCGTCCCGGAATCCCTTTTAAATATAAACGAATGTATTGAAATCAATACATTGGGGACAATAAATATTTTGGAGGCCGCAAAGAAGAATGTAAATTGCAAAGTAGTACTTTCTTCATCTGCGGCTAATTATGGAGACAATCCCATATTGCCTAAAATAGAAACAATGACTCCGGAACCGATGACTCCGTATGCTGTTACAAAATTAGATGGTGAGTTTTATCTGAAAATGTATCAAGATCAATGGGGTCTTCCTACTGCTTCATTACGTTATTTCAATGTTTTTGGTCCTAGACAAAATTTAAAATCAGCCTATGCAGCAGCGGTACCAATTTTCATAAATAATGCACTTCAAAACAAACCGATAACCATTTTTGGAGATGGCTTACAAACTAGAGATTTTATTTATGTAAAAGATGTGGTAAGAGCAAATATTTTGGCATCTCAAAAAGGGAATGAAACCTATAATGTGGCTCTAGGCCATAACACGTCAATATTAGAATTAGCGGAAAAAATCATTGAAATAACCAACTCCAAATCAAAAATAAAATTTCTGGATGAAAGATCAGGAGATATTAAACATTCAAAAGCAAATCCTTCAAAATTCACTCAACTAGGATTTAAACCACAGTATTCTATAGATCATGCCTTGAAAGAGACTATTGAATTTTACCATAAAGCATCGTTAATTAACTAATAGAATTAAAAATTCACAGATATGAGTAATAGTATTAAATCAAAAAACAATTTAGTCCCAATACTAATTATAGCAGGCTTATTTTTCATATTTGGTTTTGTTACCTGGATTAATGGTGCACTAATTCCATTTATGAAAACTATCAATGAATTAACCGATGCTCAATCCTATTTGGTAGCATCGGCATCCTATATTTCATTTGTAGTAATGGCTTTACCAGCTTCATATATTTTGAATAAGATAGGTTACAAAAAAGGAATGTCTTTAGGATTAATAATAATGGCGATTGGCGCTTTAGTATTTATTCCAGCGGCTGAGGCAAGAACTTACTGGGTGTTTTTAACAGGTATTTTTATTCAAGGTGTCGGGATGACTTTATTACAAACAGCTGCGAACCCGTATATTACAATTTTGGGACCTATCGATAGTGGTGCCAAACGTATTGCCATTATGGGAATAGCCAATAAAACAGCCGGTGCAATAGGATCTTTGATTTTTGGCACATTATTATTATCAGGAATAGATGAAGTCAAACAAAAATTAGGAAGCGCGTCGATTGAAGAAAAAGCAGTGTTATTAGATACTATGGCAGACAGTGTTTTTATGCCTTACTTAATAATGGCTACAGTATTATTAATTTTAGGATTATTAATTAGAAAAGCACCTCTGCCTCACGTTGAAGCAGCTGAAGTGAATGAGATAAAAGAAGGATCTGAAACAAAAAAAAGTATCTTTCAGTTTCCTCATTTATGGTTGGGTGTTTTAACATTATTTGTCTATATAGGGGCAGAAGTTATAGCTGGAGATACTATAATAGCCTATGGTATTTCGTTAGGTTTCCCAGCTGCAGACGCCAAGTTCTTTACAACTTTAACCTTATTAGCAATGGTGTGTACCTATGCTCTAGGAGTTTTTTTAATACCCAAGTATTTAAAACAAGGAACTGCACTTATAATTAGTGCTGCATTAGGCCTCATTTTCAGTGTTTGTATATTATTAACCACCGGCTTTACGTCTATTTTATTTGTGGCATCATTAGGCATTGCCAATGCACTGGTTTGGCCAGCAATATGGCCTTTAACTTTAGATGGATTAGGAAAATTCACTAAGACAGCGTCAGCCTTATTAATTATGGCGATTTCAGGTGGAGCAATTATTCCACCATTATATGGTAGAATGGTTGATGCCAATAAACAAGAGCTTATTGCTAAAGGAATAAATGAATCAGATGCTTTGGCAACAGCAGCAACAAGTAGTTATTGGATTTTAATTCCCTGTTATTCCATTATTCTATTTTTTGCTATCTGGGGGCATAATTATAAAAGCTGGTCAAGAAATAATAAATAAAAAAACATTTTGATGAGGCAATATATTTTGAATAAATATTGAGAATATTAGGATAACAGTTTGTCAATATGTTTGAGAAAAAAGTATAAATGGGGGATTATTGGATGCGGAAATGTAACAGAACTTAGAAGCGGTCCTGCCTATCAAAAAGTGGAAGGTTTTGAGTTACAATGCAGTCATGCAGCGCAATATTTCAAAAGCCGAAGATTATGCAATTAAGTACAGTGTTCTTAAGTTTTATGGAGATGTGGATGATTTAATAAATGATCCTGAAGTCGACTCCTTATGTATAGCAACTCCGCCAGATTCTCATTGCTATTATGCTCTAAAAGTTGTTGCATCAGGCAAAATTTGTTGTATTTAGAAAACAATGAAATCAACGTATGAAGAATATTTACTTGTAAATAATGTCTTTGAAGAAATGAAAACACCATTATTTGTTACTTATTATAGACGATCACTCCCTAGAATTAAGTTGGAACAAGGTTCATTTAAAGAAAGCTTGATAATAAAACAACCTGAAAACATTAAATTTTTTCATGTTCAAAATATAAAAAATCATTTAGTCAAGAATTCTATACATCCTGAGTGTTAGATAATATTTTGGGAAATATCAATAAAATTAAAAATAAATTATAAAAATTAAGCCATGTTAAATAGTAATATTGATAAAGCCACAGGTTTCGAAAAGCGGTTTGAGAATATAGGAACCGTAGTTTATGAAAATTCAGTAGCTGCCTCTAAAGCTGTAGCTAAAGAAATATCAGATTTGATAAAAGTTAAACAAGCCCAAAAACAGCCTTGTATATTGGGGTTGGCCACAGGTTCTTCCCCGAAAGGATTGTATTCAGAACTAGTGCGCTTACACAAAGAAGAAGGATTAAGTTTTAAAAATGTAGTGTCATTCAATTTAGATGAATATTATCCTATGGAGCGAGATTCCATAAATAGCTATGTGCGATTTATGAAAGAATTGTTATTTAATCAAGTTGATATTTTACCGGAAAACATCCATGTTCCGGATGGAACATTGTCAAAAGAAGAAATAGCGAATTATTGTGCCACATATGAAGCCAAAATTGAAGCTCTTGGAGGAATAGATTTACAAATTTTAGGAATTGGAGGAAACGGTCATATAGGATTTAATGAATCAGGATCTTTACAAAATTCTAAAACACGATTAGTAGCTTTAGATCATATTACAAGAGTAGCTGCAAGCAGTGACTTTTCTGGCTTAGATCATACTCCTAGAACAGCTATTACATTGGGAGTTAAAAAGATTATGGAAGCAAATAGAGTGATTCTTATGGCTTGGGGAGAAGGAAAAGCGAATATTATAAAAGCATCGGTAGAAGGTACAGTTACAAATTTAGTACCGGCTTCATTTTTGCAAGAACATACAAATGCCACCTTTGTTTTAGATAGGAAAGCCTCCTCAAAATTAACCCGAATTAATACGCCTTGGTTAGTCGAAAAAATAGTATGGACAGATAAACTTATAAGGAAAGCGACATTGGGTTTAGCCCTTCATTTGAAAAAACCTATTTTAATGCTTACAGATGCTGATTATATAGAAAATGGCATGAGTGATTTATTAGCCGATTCAGGACCAGCTTACGACATTAATATAAAAATGTTCAACAAGCTTCAAAATACTATAACAGGATGGCCAGGAGGCAAACCCAATGCCGATGACAGCAAACGACCAGAACGTGCAGAGCCTGCCAAAAAGCGTGTTCTTATTTTTAGTCCACATCCAGATGATGATATTATTAGTATGGGTGGCACATTCAAGAGATTGCATGAACAAGGACATGAAGTACATATTGGTTATCAAACCTCCGGTAATATAGCAGTAGCTGATGATGAAGCGCTACGATTTGCAAGCTTTGTTTGTGATTATAATGATAAGTTCGGTATCAAAAGCCCTGAGGCAGAAAATATTTATAAAAAAGCAATAACATTCCTAAAGAACAAAAAAGCGAGTGAGGTTGATATCGCCGAAGTAAGATACATCAAAGGTTTAATTCGAAAAGGTGAGGCACGATCAACCAGTTTTTATGTTGGTATTCCAGAAGAGCAGATTCATTTCATGGAACTTCCGTTTTATGAAACAGGAACTATTGAGAAAAACCCAATAGGAGAATCAGATATTCAAATCACGATGGATCTCATCGAGAAAATTAAACCACATCAAATTTATGCAGCAGGTGATTTGGCAGACCCACACGGAACCCATAAAGTATGTTTAGATGCTATTTTTGAAGCTATAAAACGTTTAAAACCTAAAAAGTACATGAATGATTGTTGGGTTTGGTTATACAGAGGGGCTTGGCAAGAATGGGGAATTGACGAGATCGAAATGGCTGTACCGATGGGGCCAGACCAAGTGTTGGAAAAACGAAAAGGGATATTTAAGCATCAATCCCAAAAAGATGGTGTCGTGTTTCAAGGAGCAGACAGCAGAGAGTTTTGGCAAAGAGCCGAGGATAGAAATAAAGAAACTGCCAATTTGTATGATGAATTAGGATTGTCCCATTATGCAGCAATGGAAGCATTTGTTAGATGGGAATTTTAAGTAAATGATAAAATGACATCAATAAAATCGATTTCAGGAATTACAGGAACTATTGGAGGCATAGTTAATGATAATTTGACTCCAATAAATGCTATAAAATTTGCAGCAGCGTATGGTATCTAGTTAAAGCAGCAAAATATTAAAAAAAAAATTTCACTAATTATTGGAAGAGATGCCAGAATTTGTGAAGATACGATTAGTACAGAACCTATTATTCGAATTTATACCGAAAGTATTTCCGAAGATGAGGCAGACGAACTGGCAATAAAATTTATCAACGAAATTAAAAAATGTATTTAAAAAATGAATATTTCTTTTGAGGCACCATTTCATACTTTTACCAGATATACAAAGGTAGAAAAAACTGAATTTTATGATCAATTTATCAATTGGTTAAAAGGGGAATTCGATCTGTATTTAATGGAAGAAACGGATGGCTTGAGAGTATATTATCCAAATGGAATTTTTACCGTTAAGCTTGTTTCGAAAAGAGAAAATGATTTTTCTATAGAAATAAAAATTAAAAGCAAAAATTTAAAAGCGGCTAATCAAATCAGTAAAAAAATTGAAACTATTCATAGTCATCTAAAAACAGTACTAAATAAAACAATTTATGATAAATAATAAAATGAATCAAGCCTTTTTAGGTTTCGTTCTAGCATGGTGAATTTTGTAACTTTTCAAAATAAATAAGTGAATTTATTATTCAAATTTGATTCAAAGAAACAATAAATTTGTCTCTTAATTATAAACTATTTTAGATAAAAATATGGATTACAACAGATGCGGAAAAAGTGGTTTATTATTACCGCAAATATCTTTAGGATTATGGCATAATTTTGGGTCGGTAGATAGTTTCGAAAATGCAGAAGGCATTGCTAAGGCTGCTTTTGATAAAGGAATTACACATTTTGATTTAGCCAATAATTACGGTCCGGATCCGGGCTCTGCTGAGATTACTTTTGGTAAAATTTTAAAGAAGAATTTTCATGGAAATCTTCGTGACGAAATTGTAGTTTCGACCAAAGCCGGTTATACTATGTGGAAGGGTCCTTATGGCGATTGGGGTTCCCGTAAGTATTTATTGTCCAGTTTGAATCAGAGTTTGAAGCGGATGAATTTGGAGTATGTAGATGTTTTCTATTCTCATCGTTATGATCCTGAAACACCATTGGAAGAAACCATGATGGCTTTGGATTATGCTGTTCGAAGCGGAAAAGCTATGTATGCTGGGATATCTAATTATAATCCGGAACAGACCAGAGACGCTGTCGATATTCTAAAGCAATTGGGAACACCTTGTCTGATTCATCAAGTCAAATATTCAATGTTTGAGCGAAATCCGGAAATCGGATTATTAAACATTCTGGAAGAAAAAGGAGTTGGTTGTATTGCTTTTTCACCTTTAGCCCAAGGACTTTTAACTGATAAATATATAAAAGGGATTCCGAAAAACTCTCGTGCCTCTAATCCTAATGGTCATTTAAAAACTGAAGAAGTTTCGGAGGAAAAAATTTTGAAAATTATTCAATTGACTTTAATTGCGCAAAAAAGAAACCAATCTTTAGCACAAATGGCTTTGGCTTGGTTGTTAAAAGATAATCGTATTACCTCAGTATTAATTGGAGCTAGTTCAATTGCACAACTCAATTACAATATTGACAGTCTGCAGAATCTTACTTTCTCCAAAGATGAATTAGATGAGATTGATACGATTTTACAATAGTAAAAAAAGAGCAAATATTAAACAGACCATCAAAAAACATCAGCTATTTTGACTTAAAGTCGATTTTTGATCTGTTTATGACTGAGTGATATCGCTAGAATTTTTCGAGACAATACCGTGGACAAGCCCTGAAATTTGGTAGAGATGACTAATGACGTAGCACTTCAGCAACTCCTTTTGGAAATATCGTAATAAGAAATTACCAGTTCAAAAGACTGCATGCGATTGTAATAGGAAGTGAAATGATGGCCGGAGTTCGAAATATGTATGTTGATTACTGTAAAGCGAGTGGATATTTAAAAAGAGATAATTTAAATTAAAACAAATAGAGATCGAGCGCGCTATTTTAAATATATATTTTTGTCCAATATTTCTTTTAGGACATGGAAGACTGCATTTACATCACTGCCAATAACATGGAGTAGAAAGCGGATTATTTCCGTCTAAATTCGGATATTTCTTTAATATCAGTTGCACTGAAGTCACCAACACGGGAATTGTAATAGAAGGATACCCCGATAAAAAGTAGAAAACGTTAATTTGAACCGTTTTATAATACAATGAGCTAAAAACGGATTGAGCCTTACTACTACTAAAAATGTAACTTTTAATGAAGTTGTAATTGGTGAGAGAGGTACAATTCTTACTGCTGCAAAGTAATATATTAAAAAAAAATAATTTTTATGAAACCTATTATTGTTTTGACGTTGTTAATTTCCTTAAACAGACTGTCTCAAAAAACTACAATTTATACTATTGGTGATTCTACGATGGCTGATAAAATAAAACCGGAAGAAAACCCAGAAACCGGTTGGGGACAGGTATTGCGTCTGTTTTTTAATTCGAATGTAATTATAAAGAATCGAGCGGTAAATGGCGGAAGTACACGCAGTTTTATTGATGAGAAAAAATGGGAAGCAGTTTTTAAGGTTTTAAAACCGGGAGATTATGTTTTTATACAATTTGGGCATAATGATGAAAAATTAACCGATTTTACTCGGTATACAAATCCACATACAACGTATCGACATAACATCATTCGGCTTGTAAATGAAAGCAGGGAAAAAGGGGCAATTCCAATTTTGTTTTCATCAATTGCCAGAAGAAATTTTAATGAAAATGGAGTATTAGTCGGAACGCATGGTGATTATCCGTTTGAAACTCGTTTGGTAGCCCTAGAGTACAATGTGCCTTTTGTGGATTTAGAATATTATTCAGAATTACTTGAAACCTCTTATGGTCCCGAAAAATCGAAAGCGCTACATTTGCATTTTAAACCCGGTGAGAATTCCTATTATCCAGAGGGAAAGTCTGATGACACACATTTAAGTAGAAAAGGAGCTTTGGCTATAGCCCGTTTGGTTGTTGATCAAATTAAGCTAATGAATAATCCTTTCTTTAAAAAATTAAAAAAACAATTACTGTAAAATGAACAGTTAAATAAGGAAGATCTTCGTTTCTAATACTATTAAGTAAGTCGAAAGTTTAAAAGTCGTAAAGTCAAAAGAATTAACTTTAAGTAAAACAGCTTTAAATCAGATTTTTACATGATTTTATCCTGATTTTAAAATACGACATTATACCATGGTTATTACTTATGTCCCATAAAAACCTTTTTGTAAGGTTAAATATTTAACAATGATATCTCAGGTGTAAGCGATCTTCTCCGCTGTCTTCAACATAGAAAAAAACTTATTAGCTGTCAGCTATTTTTCGCAGGTTTTTGGCTTCTGGAGCTGGAGGGGATTTTGACAATCGCTACAGTCAACGAGGCGTGCAATAGGCGGTGAAGCAAGTCGCCAAAGCAGCAGGTGTTAAAAAATTTCTTAAATTTAAAAAAACATCCACTTCTATTATTTCACATGAGACTAATGAATTTAAGAATAATTTTGATTTTTCATCTTCTACTTTAAACTTGAACCCGTTATTTTCAGTCTTAATTCTAAGTAATTAAAGAGGGAGCATTTTAGTTTCTTTGATTAATTCTTCAGAATTTTCTAAATTAAAATACTGATACAAACTTATATCTAGATATTCATAATCTTCCTCAGATTGTAAAAAATCAATTAGTAATTCAAAACGTTTTATTGTTGAAAGAATCAATTTTGCTAACTCAATATCGCTTTCGCAAATGCTCTTAAATCAGAAGTTGAAAAGGATGTTGTTATTACTATTTTTACAATTTTATCAATATCAAAAAAACAAAAAATATACACAAATAAAGACACCTCATCAGCATCTTTCTTATCCCTCCCCCCTCTTAATTATAACCTGTTCTTAAACTCAAAAACCTTCTATATCTCGTAAATACCTAATAAACAAACTACAATAATTCCTATCATTCCATACCTCAACTATAGAACGCATCGAGAATTACTCTTTGATTATGAAATTAAAAATCATTTCGTCAATCACTTCTCACTATTCCCTGTCATCCTGAGCTTGTCGAAGGACACCACTCACTTTTCTCTAAAAAACACCTATTCAATTCCCGAATTGCACACTATACTTCTTGATTTAGAGAATTGTATTATATAATTTTGTCTCCACTTCCCCACTCCATTCCGACAAATCTTCACTAATACAACACAATGGATACGCAACAAAACCAACAACGGATTAAGGTGATTTACCAAATGCTTTTTGAAATGGCAACCGGCAACCTCTCATTCAGAATTATCAAAACAGACCAAAACGACGAAGTTGATAAACTCTCTGAAATGCTTAACACTCTTGCTGGACAGATGCATGATATTATACTCCGATCAGGTTCTGTTAACCCGCATTACAGTTATCAAAACTTAGTACAAACTACATTTATTTTAGACGATAACTTTATTATCCGCAATTTTAATACACACGCTCTACAAGCACTATACTACGAATCCGAAGAATTATTTCAAGTTGACTTTGGAAAGCTTATTGCGCCACAGTCCTTCAGTATTTGGAATAAAAAAAAGATAGAAGCCTCACTTGATGATAATTACCACAGCACCGTTCCGCTAATTTTTATAACGGGTAATAATAAATTACTTCCAACTTTTTGCACCATATCACGGCTACACTACAGTGACAAAATAATCGTAAACTCAATTACTACCATCTTGCAAGAACTGTCGTCAGACGCAACGTTTGTAATAAAAACAAATCCAAAAAAACAATCCGAAGCTGTGGTAATGCAAAGTATTTATGATTACATCTTAAATCACTTGGAAGAGCCCCTTCCTACCCTAAAAAAATTGGCTGCTATGTTTGCGTCTGAAGAGCACAAGCTAAAGATAGGTTTCCGTAAGTATTTCAATACTAGCGTCTACAATTTTTATCATTTGGAACGCCTTAAGAAATCCCATCTACTCATTCAGAAGACTGAAATCCCTTTGAAGGAAATTGCCTTTATATGTGGTTTTAGCGCCTACTTAAACTTTTATAAGGCTTTCAAAAAGCATTATGGCTATGCTCCTAGCGACCTCAACCGTCCATCTGAGTAAAGAGAACCCTGTTTTTATGGAAGTTTCCTTTTAGTATAACGAAAAGCCTGATTTGCATAACATTACAAATTTAAATGATAGAATTTTACATAACCAAATAAACGGATAGTGATATGAAATATACGGCGAACATAAAAAATGGTATTGTAATTTTTGTAAGCTACAGCTATGCTTTTCTTTTTACTTATGCGGCAATCAGTAAAATCATCGATTTTGAAAATTTCCGAATTCAACTAGGACAGTCCCCTTTGCTAAGTTCTTTTGCGGCTTTGATTGTCTGGACAATACCCGCTGCTGAATTATTAATTTCAGTTTTGCTTTTTTTCAAGAAATATAGATTAAAAGCGTTGTTAGCTGCATATAGTCTCATGGTAATGTTCACCACTTACATTTACATTATACTCAACTACTCCTCTTACATCCCCTGTTCATGTGGAGGAATACTTGAAAAACTGGGATGGACTGAACACCTTATATTCAATTTGTTTTTTATAATAATCGCAGGGGTATCCATAATATTACTTTCAAAAACAAAAGTGATGTATGCTACTATAGCTGCGACAACAATTTTAAGCATTTGTAGTATAGGACTACTGTATGTTATTTCAGATGATATATCTCGGCACCGTAATAGTTTTATACGGCAGTTTTTTCAGTCCGCTTCTTTAACCAATCAAACACCTCTTACTTATAATTCCTATTATATAGCAGGAGAGGATAATGGCACTATATATTTAGGCAATACAACTAATCCTTTAAAAATAGTTAGTATTGACAATACACTTAAAATCAACACGATAAAACGAATTACTTTAACAGATACGTCACTACTATTTCGTTCAGTAAGCGTAAGAATTAATGCATCATATTTTTATGTTATAGACGGAACGGTTCCTTGTGTTTTTCGAGGAAATATTGCAGATTGGAAAGCTTCGCTCCTATGGAAAAGCAACACTTACTTTTCACATCCGCAAATCGTTGATTCTACTACAATCGCATTCAGATCACAAACCAATACTGGAAAAAGCACAGTTGGCATCCTTAATTTTAAGACTAATGTGGTTAAATACGGGAACAACATACTGCAACAACAAATAGACGGCAATTTTGACAGCGATGGATCACTACATTATGACCAAAAAACAAAGCAATTCATATTCCTATACCGATATCGGAACCAATATACAGTTGCCGATCGCATGATGAAAGTCAAGTACCGCGGAAATACCATTGATACTATCTCAAAGGCACAAATTTCAATAGCCGAAGTGAAAAGCCGGGGCGAGAAAAAAATGTCAAAACCACCGCTGATTGTCAATAAAGGAAGTGCTGTAGATAATGGCCTTCTCTTTGTAAATGCCGGCCTTATTGGCCGGTATGAACCCGAATCAATGTGGAATGAGGCAAGTATTATTGATGTGTATAGTCTAAAGAAGCGATCATACATTTCTAGTTTTTACATTTATAATGTGGATGGCTCCAAGCTCAGAAGTTTTATAGTACGAGATAACAAATTGTATGGTATGATCGGGAGTAATATTGTCAGTTACAAGATTAGTGATAAAATTATTTCTCAAGCGAAATAGCAAACGTAAATAATGCGTGCCGGACGCCAGGGGAAGACCGAAAACCTGTAAAAAAGAGTAGGTCGCTAATTTTAATTTTATTTATTATGAAAACAAATTTTTTAAAATTAATTATGCCCGTAGCAGTTGTATTACTTGCCACCGGCTCTGCTTTGTCAACAAGTGCAATGAATAAAAAAGCGGTTACCGAACCGGTACAAGGCTATGTTCATGTGTTGACGGAAGATGACTGTGATGAATCCATCATGTGTTCTAACATCGAAGGTGATCTTTGTACTACAGGATCAGAACAGGTTTTTGGAAAAAATCTTGCAAACAAATGTACCGTACGTCTGTTTAAAAACCAGTAATCGGTCTTTTTAGAGAAAGGCAATGCAGTCCATGATGGACTGCATTGTTTTTTATTTTCATCTGGGTGTAAAATCAGGTTCCATCCAGTCAACAACAGAATTATTTTTTAAGTGATAATCGAACCATTCCCCTATTTTGGCATTCAAATCCTTCTTGTTGGCGGCATTCATTAGTACATGTCCTTCGTTGGGATAAACAAGCATGATATGTTTTTTCCCTAATCTTCTCAGTGAATTGTAAAACTCGATTCCCTGAAATACACTTACCTGCCTGTCTTCTCCCCCAGCCCATGACAGCAAAGGCGTTGCAATATCGTTGGCATGTAGTATGGGTGAATTTCCTATATATTTATCCGGAATTTCATGCAGCGAACCTCCCATGTTGTATGGAAAACTTTCCAGACGCCACATATTAGACATAACACTATCTGGATTATAGTACAAATAGCTGCTCACCAAATCACTTATGCCTGCTCCCGAAACGGCTGCCGCAAATAAATTGGTTTGTGTAATGATATAGTTCGTCTCATAACCTCCAAACGAATGACCTATCAACCCAAGACGGTCGCTGTCGATTGCTTTTTCTTTTAGAGCTGCTTTGACCGCTGAACTAACACATTCAACTGCCGACATCCCCACTTTTCCTTTTTCATAAACAATATCAGCTAACAAAACGAAATAACCACGCGCAGTATAATCTGTGATATTAAAGCCTCTGTTACTGGCTGTGGAAGGATTATGATACTGGTGGTATTTGTGCGATTGCTTCTGGTAAATATGCACAATCATGGGATATTTCTTTGTAGCGTCGTATCCGACAGGATAATACAGTATTCCCTGTAACTGCTGTCCATCGGGCGCATTATAGGATATCAATTTTTCGCTTCCCCATCGAAAATGTTTTTGCTGAAGATTACTTTCAAACAAGGAAACCGATTTTGTATGACCCACTTTCTTATAATATAAAGTGGGAGAGCAATCATAGCTTTCTATAGTATAGGAGTATCCCTTCGCTCCTGCAGCCTTTACCAATTGCCCCACCCGAAAAGCACCACCGTCTAAAAGCCGGATTCCTTTGGCTTGAGTGTATTCATAAAATGCCGTCGCACCGCTCACCAAATGACGTGAGCTGAGAACCCAACCGGTGTTACTATCAAATCTTCCTGCCGTATATCCATTTTGATACAATTTTATGGACTGCTCATCTGCAGTTTCCACCACACGAAACACGGTTCCGCTTTCCCTACCGTTAGTGAGCCGAATAGCCTTTCCGTCGGGATCAAGTTTCCAAATATCGTATTGGTCGTAAACAAACATACTAGAATCCTTGTCTTCCCATCCCGGATGTCCAAAGGGTTCACCTGTAGCAGTATCGTAACACAAAACGCCCAGATTGCCACTTAAGTTGATATGTTTCTTTGTAAACAGATTATAGGTCCACCAATCACCATCCCTGAAATAACCAATATATTTTCCGTCAGGGGATGCCAAAAGCTGACCATTGGCTCCCGATTGTGCCTTCAGCAACAATTCTTTTGTATTGGTCTCCAAATCTGTGATATAAAAATCCCTAACAGCATTCTCCCGAAATTGAGGCTCTTCTTCCAATGGGTTGTTAGTGACGGCGAACCGTCCATTGCCCGCCAATAGCAATTGCGATTGCTCTTTGTTAGTAAGCTGTAAAAACCTTCCCTTCTTCGGGAACCAGACCGCTACCCTATCCACATAATCATTACCACCTGTCATTTCCCTCGTAGGATATAGCATGGTATCAGCGGAATTCCATACCTGTGCTAGTGGAGTACTTTTCTGAATATCCTTCATTTGCAGGTTAAAGAAGATACATTTTCCCTCAGATGCAATCCGTAACGAACGCAACAATTTGCTATTGATCTGCATTGATCGTGGAAAGCCTGCTATCTTTTCCGGTTCAAGAGTAAAAAGTTCACGGCTATCGATACTATAAAACTGGATCTGAGGGTCTCTTCCCTCTGAAACAGAAATCCATGCGGTCGATAATGATTTTTTGTGCCAAACAAGAGCAGAAAAAACAGACGAAGCACTTTGACTAATTAGGGTACTGATCGGTTTATCTTCTAAATTCAGAAGAACTACTGAATTCATATTTTCTTCTTTCGTGGTATAAAACAAGCTATTTCCTGACGGAGAAAGTTCCCATTGCATAACCCTGTCAATAGTTTTAACCCATTCACCATTGGGTTTGAGTATTTCTAAATACTTATGTTTTCTTTCATCATAGCGTTCCAGAATCAAATACTTTTGATTGGCAGTAAACGTATAAGTGGACACTCCCACAAAAGATTGTATCCTACCATTTAGGAGATAAATCAACTTAAAGTTTTTTTCTATATCAAGGCACGCAAAAACCTGTTCTCCATTAAACTGACCCTTTTTTGCTTTAGAAAATCCGAAACGCTTTCGCGTGCTTGTATTGGCCACAAAAAGTGTATCGGAACCGTTTTCATAACGCATGTAAAAACTGACCCAATCCCCTTTATCCGAAAGTTTATCCACTGACAGTGTACCCCAAAGCGGATAATCTTCTGCACGCAGTATTTGCTTTTGTTTAGCCTGCCCCGTTACGAGGCAGCTAGCGAAACAAAAAAAATAAACTGCTAGGCGGCAGAAATCTAAAATAACACCCCGCCACATATTAGTAACCGGGATTTTGAGGCAAAAGATTGGGGTTAACCAATAATTCGGTTTCAGGTAATGGCAACAGACTGTCTGTAGCCTCCCATCCGCGTTTTACCACTGATAATACTGCATTGACTGTCCCATAGCGTTTAAGATCAAAGAAGCGGTGGCCATATTCAGTAAACAGTTCTACCCTTCGTTCGCGTAATACCGCATCGATAATCGCTACATCTGTTGCCGCAGTAGTATTACCAAGACCAGCGGCAGTCCGAATTACGTTTAAATCTTCTCTTGCTCCACTCAACTCTCCTTGTCTTGCTCGGGCTTCAGCACGTATCAAATACTGCTCACTAAGGCGTAACACAATAGAATACTCAACCGAAGTACCCGAATTACCCTTAGTTTTATACTTGTCAGCATGGTACCAAGTACTACTGGTTTTAGTTACGGCCTTCGTCCAGCTACTTTTGCGCAAATCCCCCGCTTCAAATGCTGACATCAGCGAAGGCGCCAGTGCCACCAAAGGTGGCGGCCCTGCAGTAAAAATAAATGTCGTCGCTTCGTCAGTATTCTGGCCAGCCACACTCGGCATAAATTGCCAGATGGTTGTCGTGGACTGTTTTTTAAAAGTTGCCGCGAGATTGACTACTGGTCGGTACAAATCAGTATGATTCAATACTGCCGAAGCCTCGTTTGCCGCTTCCGCCCAATTACCATTATACAAATATACTCTTGCTAAAAGTGCTTTGGCAGCAAAACGATTCGGGCGAACACGATCAGCGCTGATATAGGCTTCCGGAAGTAAAGTAGAGGCTTCTTCAAGGTCGGCAATAAGTTTTGGATATAAATCCATAACGGACATCTTTGCCGCCTTACTGTTTATCCTATAATCGGTACTGGTAATATAAGGTGTAGCTCCATAAAGCTGTACTAAATATAAATGTACCAATGACCTCACAAACAGCGCTTCACCGCGAAGCTGATTCCTATCAGTTTGTAAGAGAGCAGTAGATTTCTGTATACCCTCAAGTACTGCATTGGCACCATAAATTTGGCTATAGCTGTTATTCCATAATGTTGAAACATCCCCAAAAGAAGGCAATAATGCATTGCCATAAAAAAAGGAAATCCCCTTGGTATCATCACCAAAATAATCCAGCTCGTCTGCATAAGCACCAATCGCAACAGACACTCCCGAAGAAGTTCCGCTGAAGATACCCGTTTTGCGCATCTTGGCATATACTTCTACCATGGCAGCGTTAGCACTCATTTTATCCTCAAAAACCGCTGAGGCTGTCAATTGTGTAGGAGGTAAATCTACCGTTACATAATCATCACAGCTGCTAAAAGTTAAAAATGTTAGAGCACAAACAAAACTTCTGGAGAAGGCCTTTTGAGAGCCTGCCTCTATATAATTCCATAAATTCATAATAGTAGTTATTAAAGGTTAAAAAGTAAGTTGCACACCCGCACTCAGCATACGTAACGGTGGAAGAAATCCCGTGGTTTTAAACTCGGGATCGGTTCCGGTATAAGGCGTAAAAGTCAATAGGTTCTGACCTTCTACATACAAACGACATTGCAGTTGTCCGGTCCATTTTTGTGGCAGATCGTAGGAAAGTGAGACGTTTTTTAACCTGATGTAAGACGCATCAGTAACCACGCCGTCACTCGCTTGGAAATTATTGAAGGCTTTACCGGCATTAGAATTAGAATTGGTAGTGTACATCTGATAGGGTGTTACATCCCCAACCTGTTGCCAGCGATCTGTGACTGATACCGGTTGGTTTGATAATAATCCCGGACGGGCAAAAATATAATCGGTACTGTAATTTTGCTGTTTTACAAATTGAAAAAGGAAATCCAGCCTGAATCGCTGATAGCGCAACTGATTTTGCAAGCCTCCGTAAAACGATGGATTGAAGTCGACTATGGTTTTCTTATCTTTCTCAGCCGTCAACACTCCATCACCGTTTACATCTTCAAAAGTATAAGCTCCTGTCTCAGGATTGATACCCGTATAGTGATACAACAATTTTATATTGATTGGCTCTCCTATTACGAACTGATTTCTATAAGTAGAAGCGGCAAGGTTAGGGAACGATACCAATTTATTTTTCATAAATGAAATATTGAAATCGGTTGTCCAAGAGAAATCCTTCTTTTGTAAATTGACAGTGCGCAAACTCAATTCTGTACCGGAATTGACAACAGTTGCATCAAGATTGGCTTGTATAGAAGTAAACCCTGTGGTACCCGGCAGTGGGACGCCCACCAACTGATTCGATGAGCGATTATCATACCATGCCCAAGTGAGGAAAATACGATCTTTGAGAAAACCTGTTTCTAGTGCAATTTCCAGTTTTCTATTGGTCTCCCAGCCAAAATCAGGATTAAACAACCGTGTGGGTTGAATACCCGTGATACCTTGATACCCGTTTGAAGTAGTGCTGTACGTATCCAAAAACTGATAGTCGCCTATTTGATCACTACCCGTTGTTCCATAACTGGCTCTTAGTTTTCCAAAACTTAGGATACTGTTATTGGCAAGAAAGGCTTCTCGAGAAAACAGCCATGCAGTTCCTATAGCGCCAAAAGTAGCAAACTGTTTTCCGGGACCAAAACGGCTTGAACCATCTCGACGGCCAGTTAAGTTCACAATATAACGGTCTTTATAGGTGTAGTTTGCCCTTGCAAAGAAGGCCTGATATTTGTATTGTGACGCATCATCCGCCACTACATAGATGGCACTTGCTGCCGCAAGGGTATTCAATAGGCTGTTGCTTGTAAAACCATCTGCAAATAATATCAACTGGTTACCTTCCTGCTGTTGGAACGTTCCTCCTACCAATACAGAAACCTTGGAATCATTCCATTGCCTGTTGAAATCCAATTGTGGCTCGATACTGTAGGACTGTCGATTGTTGGTATTACGATACAGTGAAGAGTAACTGCTGCCAAAGCCCAAGGATGGGTTGTAAAGCGTAGAGGGATTAGTTCTTCGCTCGTTGTGACGCAAATCAGTAAAACCAAAAGCAGTGCGAAACTCCAATCCTTCCACAATACGGTAGGACAACTGTGAATTAGCAATCAAACTTTGTGATTTCGCCAGATAAGAGGCATACAATAATCGCAGTGGGTTATTCCAGCTCCCCTTTTCCCAGTTCAATTTTCCTTCTGCGTCATACAAGGCTGGCGCATTGGGTGCAAGAATGCGGGAATCACGTGTCAAATCTGTTGCTGGTAGGTCATTTCCCTGCATAGTATATCCTACTGAAAAATTAGCACGAAAACGTTCGTCTTCTGAGGCATGACTAAAGTTCCCTCGAACACTTGTCCTGTTAAAATTAAAATCTCCGGGAAACACCGTAGTTTCTTTATGGTAGTTTGCCCCAAGATAAAACTGATTACGCTGGCTTCCTCCTGTTACACTGGTTTGTACATCGGTCAACTCAGAAGTGCCACCGGTGAGTTCCCGCTGCCAATCGGTATAACGCGTTGGGCTCCAAGTTCCATTGACATCGTAAGCACTTGTAGGGAATGTTGTGATACCGTCATTGGCAAAAGCCTCCTTTCGCATTTCCAAATATTGTTGTGTATTCATCAAATCCATAAAACGGGTAACAGTTCCAGTTCCACGGGACACATTGGTGGTGTATTGTGTTTTTCCCTGCTTTCCTTTTTTAGTAGTAATCAGCACAACACCATTGGCACCACGCGAACCATAAATGGCTGTAGCATCTGCATCTTTTAGAATTTCGATACTTTCTATCTCGGTTGGGCTGATAATGCTGAGTGGACTTGCTGATCGTGGTAGTACACCTGTGGTATTGCTGTTCCCGATGACTTCCGAAGCAAACGGCACACCATCTACAATGTATAATGGTTCGTTTCCCCCAGCACGCAGACTGTTCTGTCCTCGTATCTGGATATCAAAACCGCCTCCCGCAACGCCTGTTGTCTGGGTTACGTTCACGCCTGCCATCCTACCCTGCATGGCAGCAAGCATATTATTTATAGGTTGTTTCTCGATAGCTGCAGCGGAAATTTTCGCAATGCTTCCAGTACGTTCGCTTTCTTTAACACTGTAATAACCCGCATTAATTTTCACTTCCTGCAGTTGGGTCGCATCTTCTTGTAATTGTATGTTGATTGTTTTTCGTCCGTTTATAGACTCTGTAATGGTTAAAAATCCCATAAAACTAAAGACTACTATATCGTCTGCTGATGCAGTTAGCATATAGTTCCCGTTAAAATCAGAGATAGTTCCAGCTGTAGCTTTTCCTTTTATAGAAATAGTCACTCCGGCTAAAGGGTTTGTCCCATCAGTGATAGTACCACTGACTTGCACTTGCTGTTGAGGTATGATTTTTTTTGTTACCGTCGCAAAAGCGGAAGGGTTGATTGTTGCGGCATGGGCAGGAAAATCGCATAAGCAAATTCCTAAAATCAAAGGAATCGCCAGCCATCCCTTGTAAAATGAAAATATATTCATAATTTTGGTTTAGTTAAATGAAACGTTAGTTTTGTTAGCATTGGTCCTCTATGCAGTTGTCCAGACGGTTGGAGGGCCTTTTTTGTCATTGCGAGAAGTTGCGAGGCACGATGCAAAGCACTCGAGCGAAGCGTTGCCTCTGTCATTGCGAGGCACGATGCAATCTCAATATTATTATTCTATCATAGGCACACTTTTTAATTAGATTTATATTCTAGGTTCTTGTCTCTATATTCTACGTTCTAAATTCTTTAACCCAATTCAAAATTTAAAATAATTAATAACCTCTATTCACCTGACGATGTGAATTTTAACATCAGTTCAGTTCACGCTATTATAACCATAAAACCACATGAACATCGTTGCTATAAAAAGTAAAATGATTCCAATTAGTATTTGTTTGTAGTATTTCATGGTAAAAATTTAGGTGGTATAAATCCAGTTGTATTGTTAGAGTAATTTGCTGTAAGAATTATATACAGGAAGATTGATTTTTTGCATTATTGCCATCACTCTTCATCACAATTCAAAATTTAAAATAAAAATGACTTCTTTATTATTGTCTTTTGCTTCTCACAATTCACAATTATAAAAAAAGAACCTGCACTGAAACACTAACTCAAAATAAAGAAACAGCACAGGCATTAAATAAATAGTATTTTTTTTTATTTCATAGTTATGGTTTTTTTAGCGGTTAAAACTGCTGCGAGACTATGAAAAAGGATGAAGCGGTGCTGAGAATGAAGTTGAGTATTGCCAAAATAGTTGCCAAAAAAATGGCATGGAACTCAGCTTATATCGCTCCAAGGTACTGGTATACCCGCACACGAATAAGTGAGCCCACGCCATGAGACGTGAGCATCTTACTTATCATCTCGCGTGCTAAAAGTACCAGTTTTTGGAACGAGATTCTAAGCGAATGCTTCAAATATTTTTATATGAAGAATCGCAAAATTATTTATTTAAATGCTCAATGCAAATATTATCTAATAATAATTTCAATATTAAACAAATATAACAAAAAAAAGTTATTTGTTATAAGTTCTTATAACATTTTTTAAAAAAAATATAACGCCTTTTGTTTAAAAGCTAAAAAATGGACAAACATAAGGAAGAGAAGTTAAAAAAATTCGGTTTGCATATCAAGAAACTTCGCACTGACTTAAATTTGAGTCAAGATAATGTTGCCTTAAATAGTGATAAACTTATTAAAGCCACAATAAGTGATATTGAAAATGGCAAAAGAAATTTATCTTTTACAACACTTTTAGATTTAGCAAAAGGACTTGGAAAACACCCAAGAGAATTATTAGATTTTGATTAAGATAACTAACATTTTAAAGAGTTAAAAAAGGATGCTATTATGCATTTTTTTTTAACTCTTTAAATTCTCCCAAATTGCATATTGAATTTCCAGAATTGCATAGCATTCTAAAATACAAAATCATTTATTGCATTCTTTTAATTTAAGAATACAGCAAATGAAGTGGTATGAAATTATAGGGTTAATTGTGATATGGGTTTTAGGTCTTTATGTGACAGGGAAGTTTTATAAGTATTTGAGGGATAAGCATTATAATGGTAGCTGGAGAACTAGAAGAAAGAAATGAAAAAAAATGGGGTGTCTTTCTTTATTTACATTTTATTTTTTCGCTGATAATGTGGAAAACCGTAAAGGATAATAGAAATGGTTTTGTATGTTTGGTACAGCCGGTAAAAAACCGTTTTATGGCGCAAAGTCAACCTAATTCGGGTAGATTGTAGCCATTTTGCGGCTGGTATAAACAAGTTAGGCATAATTATTAACAACTATAACTCAAAACATGAAATGTCCTTTATGTACAATTAGAGAAGCCGACAAAAAAAACACTCATTATTTTACTGATAAAATCATACGAAGTTGTTTAAATCTTGACGGTGGAAATGAAAGAGAAACTGGATTTTATTTCGATCTGTCTAACGATACAGCATTTGTCGAATTCAATTTTCAGCGTGAAACATCAATTCCTAAACTAGAAGAAACTTTAGGACGTTTAGCAACAGAAAAAGAAATAGAACAAGCAAAGAAAATTCCTTTTTCTGTTGACTACGTGTTTTGCACTAATTGCGAAGCAATTTTTACAGAAATTGAAGATGCATTTATAAATCGCATTCTACCAAAATTAAGAGATGCTGGAATTAGTGAATTAGAGGAACTTGATTTTGAGTACATAAAAATTATTAGATTGTTCTTTTATATTCAAATCTGGCGAACAGCAGTTTGTGAAAAAGCTTACAAACTATCTCCAGAAACATTTGAAAAATTGCGGTTAATCATAATAAATAATGCAACCATTACTGACCAAGAAATTAAGAATTTTCCTTTAGGTATAACATATTTGGAAACTCTTGGAGGCGAAAAAGAATACACATCTAACTTTGTTGGATTTACAAATGACAGGAAGCCAAATCTTGTAATACTAAATGATTTTGTAATTCAATTTTATGAATCAAATGAAGATGTAAAATTCTTTGATTTCTATAATTTAAACAATCATGAGTTTGAAAAATTTACAAATTTTAATGAAGATAAATTCAAAATAAGAATTTTGCATGACGCTGAAAGAAAAGCTTTTCTAAAAGAAATGGTTAGAGAAGAAAAAGTAAAACAGACATTATCATTTTATAGAAGTAGATTTAGCGAATTTTGGTTTAACCTTTTTGGTGTTGATCCGCCTTCGCCAATTACTGAACAATACATTTACTTTATTTGTAATCAAGAAGACGATCTTTTAAGTCATACAAGAGAAAATATTATTAAGTTAACTCAAGAGTTTCTGATTCGAAAATTACAATAATTACGGCTAACAGCTAAAGTTTCGTTGCGTACGTAGCACGAAAAATGGAAGCTGTGTTGAACTGAAACAGAAGTAGTTTAATAGTAGTTTAAATCATATATTTACTTTCTAATTAATAAAAATCAGTTAGTTTAGAGGTTTTTAGACGCACTGCCGTTAGCGGCAATATTCCACAACATGAAAGATATCTATAAAATTATTGTTCCAGAAAACAGGTTAAATGAAAGATTTAAGCTATTAACAGAATGCTCATTATTAGATCCTGCTAAAAATATAATGGAAAATATATGTGTTCTTATGAATGATAAAGACGGAAACTTTATCAAAGATTTTCAAAGTACTGGTTTTGATGCACGAGTTTGGGAAATCTACTTATTTATTTTTCTTTATGAAAATCAGTTTAATATTCTACAGGATGTTGACCGACCCGATTTTCATGTAATGAAAAAAGAGTATGATTTTTTTATTGAAGCGAGTTTATCTGCAGAAAAAGAAGTCGAAAAATATTCACGAGAATTTATTAAAGAATCTGTAGAAAAAAATGATTTGGCGGTTCAAAAAGAATTGATTGACTATTACTCAATAAGATTAGGGAGTGTGTTATTCTCTAAATTAAATAAAAAATACTGGGAGTTGGATTGGGTGAAAGGAAAACCTTTAGTTTTTGCTATTACACCTTCACATAATTACATGGCAAAATTTTTACCTGATGCAAAAATCATGGAATATTTATATGGCGTAAAAATGATAACTAAGGAAGAAAATGGAGAATTGATACATATTAGGAATGAAGTTGTAGAAGAACATACACACGGAGAAAAAACAATTCCCTCACATTTTTTTTCACATCCAGACACTGAAAATGTTAGTGCTGTAATTTTCTCAAACAATTGTGATTTACATAAGTTCAATAGAATAGGATATGAACATAATTTGACTGAGAAAAATCTATTAATGACTCGTTCTGGATATAAATATGACGACAGTAAACCTAACGCAAATGCCAAAGATTTTACTTATATATTGCAAAAAGGAAAGTCGATTGAAGATTGGAATGAAAGTTTGACAATTTATCATAATCCAAATGCAAAAATCCCATTAGACAGGAAAGCATTCCATAATGTTAGACAAATTTGGCTAAATGAAGATGGAAAATTTGACGGTATTATGATGAAAAACTTTGTATTCCACTCTATCACTATGGCAAGTGAGTTTAAATAGTTAATACTGTCGGTAACAGCTAGAGTTCGTTGCGTGCGTAGCACGAACAATGAATTATAATCACCGAATACCAACAAAAATAAATTCAATGAGGTAAACCCAGGTTGAACGGAACCGGTCACTGGCAGGTACTATGGAGTTTTCGTGAAGTTTTTGAGAGAGAATTTCAAGAGGATTTAGTGTCCTCTTTTTTTTTGGAGAGGTTTTAAGCTTGTTTAAGCTTGATTTTTGAGTGTTTTTCTTCACTTTTGTGCATAAGTCATCTTACCAATAAAATTAGCTTTCTATTGTATATTCAATTTAAGTCAAAATATCACTAAATGTGGGTATTGTAACAATAGTTAAAAAAGACTTTATTTACGAACTAGCATATATAGCTTGAAATATGGTAAAACTTAAAAAAAAGGGTTACTTGTTGATGTTATTTACAAGTTATGTGACATTTTACCATCCCAACAAAATTACAGAATTATGAAGATCCAATTACCATTAAAAAAAGGCACTCCTAACACTCAACCAGAAATTGAGTTTGAACAACTCGTAATTATCGGTGCAAATGGATCTGGAAAAACAAGATTTGGAGCGAATATAGAAGAAAGATATAAGAAGTTTTCACATAGAGTTTCTGCACAAAAAACATTATCAATTCCTAATTTTGTTAGTACTAAGTCTAAGGAAGTAGCTGAAAGTGAATTTCTATATGGAAGTTGGGATAAGAATGATTACTATAAAAATTCAGGTTGGAGAGATAGCCGCTGGGGAGGAAATATAAATACCTTTTTACTTAATGATTATGAAAAACTTATGGTATTATTACATACTGAAGAATATGAATCATCATTAAATTATAAAGAAAAAGGTGGGGAAAAACCAAATACAAAGTTGGATAGAATTCAGAAAATATGGGAAATTGTTCTTCCACATAGACGTTTATCTAAAAAAGCTGGAGTTATAGAAACTTATCCAACTGGTGAAGTCGAGCAAATCTATAATGCTTCTGAAATGAGTGATGGAGAGAGAGTAATTTTCTATTTAGCAGGAGAAGTAGTTTGTTCTCCTGAGAATTCAATTATCATTATTGATGAACCTGAAATGCACATTCACAAATCCCTCATAAAAATACTTTTTGATTTAATTGAAAATGAAAGACAAGACTGTTCATTCGTATATTTAACTCACGATATAGATTTTGCTTTTACAAGACAAAATGCAACAAAAATATGGGCTAAATCATACGAAAGTACTGGATTATGGGATTATGAAATACTTGACAATACAATGCCTATTCCTGAACAATTATATTTAGAAGTTTTAGGGAGTAGAAAACCTATTATATTTTTAGAAGGAGACAATAGCAGTATTGATTATGAAATTTATGAGCAAATTTATTTTAATTATACTTTAAAACCACTCGGTAGTTGTGACAAGGTTATTGAGTGCGTAAAGTCTTTTAATGAATTAGAAGGTTTTCATAACATTCAATCTTATGGAATTGTAGATCGTGATAGGAGACAAATTGGAGATGTAATTAATTTAAATAAAAAGCAAATTTGGGTTCTTGATGTCGCAGAAGCTGAAAATTTGTTACTTATAGAAAATATTGTTAAAGCTTTAGCTACGCATATGGGAAAAAATGCAGATGAAGTTTTTCTGCAAGTTAAAAGTAATTTAATTAGTTTCTTTTCGAGTCAATTAGAGTCGCAAATTTTATTGCATTACAAGGAATTATTAAGGCGAGAATATTATAAACTTTCCAATTTCCAATCTCAAAAAATTGATGATACTGAAATTGAAATAAATAGTTTATTTGAAGCTATTAATAAAAGAGAATTGTATAACAATATCAAGTCAGATTTTGAAACGGCAATAACAAACAATGATTATAATACTGTATTACGCTTGTTTAATTTAAAAAAAGCTTTAATACCAGAATCTAAAGTTTGCGAATTAATTGGAATTAGGAATAAAGAAGAATATCGAAAAATGGTAATTACATTGCTAAAGAGAAAAGATGAAAATGCAACTATTTTAAGAGAGGGAATTGACTTAATGGTAATTAAAAACGTCACATAACCGCCATTTAGCGAGATTGTGGGTTTAGTGGAATTGCCGTTTTTAATAACGTCTACGTCCAACAGAAAATATTCGTTTTCAAAAAAAATGAATGTTTTTGGCAGTCTTTTACTTTTCTTGTCATTCACTATACAAATGTTTCTATACAATTCTTGGGATGAAAAAACAAAACAATTTGACCAAGCAAATAGGGACTTTACAGAAATGACAAGAACCTCATTGGAATATCAAAATTTATATCTTGGATTAAAAAGCCAGGACAGCTTAACAATGCACCTTTATCAACCTACTTTCATTAAAGCGGCTGCCGAAAAATACAGAATGGGTAAAATTATCTCAACCAATATTGAATTGTTAGGAAGCGTGGAAGAAGTGAAAAAGTTTGTTGACAATACAAATGAGTTGTTAGCATATATTCAACATGTAACAGACTTAAACACATTATATGCTTTTGTGCAACTTGCAGACACAAAAATTCCCGAAAATCGAAAATTAAAAGCTAAATGGATGGATAAAATGAACACTAAGAAGAAAACAGCCTCATTCTTTTTCTTAGCCTTGCAGATTTTAGGTTCAATTATGTTGGTTCTAGGTTTTAGATATCAAAATTAATTTGGAAGTAAAAAGGTTTTAAAGATGACATAAAAGAACCATACGGGGACCCAAAATTAGAAATTTTTCTAGACAATGACGAAATTATTAAAGGACATAGAATGTATTTCGAAATGCAGAAACTAAACAGAATTAAATAAAACATTCCACATTAAAAACTCAAGCTCAATCATAGATAAATTATTTTTTTTTATATCAAAATAAATGAAAAAGTTGAATACTCTTTAACATTCGAAAGTAGATTTAGTTTAATTCTTTTCCTAATAATTTCTTACTTATAACCAATAAAAAAGCCCTCACCCGATGGCTTTTTTATTGGTTGTAAGATTATTTCTATATTAGGTTTGTGTTAAAATCTCATTTGTTCCATGGAGAATTCCCGCAATTAGCTTACTCTAATATCAACATTTACTACTGAAACCAACTCTATTGGTAATAGAGCAGGAAACTTAGATAATATACTTGAATATAAATCGACATCTGATTTTGGTGAAGTCACAGTTAATATTAAAGCAAATTTAACTTTTAAATCTTCTAATCTTGAACCTCTCCCTAAAGCATGAATATGAAAAGATGGATTTCTTATACCATTAGTTTGTTTCACTATTTTTCTGGTATCTAAAGTATCCCATTTTAAATCATTTCGTAGATCAGATTCTGTTTTAAATTGCTTTTTAGGAGAATTTGTTACAGGAAACTTACTCTTTGCCCAACCTAAGGAAGTAAGGACTTCCGCCCTTCCGGGATCTAAATCTATGTCAACAGTTTCGCTTTTTTTAAGAACACCATCAATTAAAGAATTATTTATATTCTTAAAAATGTATTTATTTTTATTAGGAAAGAATGCTACTTCAATTGTTGAAGATGTATAATCATCAGGACTCAAATGATCAACATCAGTTAAAACGGCCAGTGTCCATTTAAAAGAAGTTGATCCTTTACTAATAGAGTTATCCCAAGGAATCGCAAATTCCGCATATTTTCCTGTATCTAGTTGCCCTTGATATATAACTGTATATGATTTATCAATGCAATTTACTATATTATCAATATCCTCAGAAACAATTCCATGACCCATTTCGTTGGTATGTAAACTAGATTTTTCTGTTGTAGAATGAATAATTAATGCCTTTGCAATTAAAGCGTTAATATTACCTTTAGATTCACCAATTAGTCTACCGGCGACAGAAGCTACTATTGGGCTTGAGAAACTAGTGCCAGCACTTAATACTTTTTTTCCATCAACATTAGACACCAAATGGATTGGATTGTTATCACAACCTCCAAAAGCTACAATATCTGGCTTCATTTTACTACCCTCTCTACCTGGCCCAATACTACTATAAGGCGCTCTAATTTCTTTGCCATCTTTTTTTGTATATGCACCAACTGCTAAGCAATTAACAGAATCCGAAGGAGATTGAATTCTATCATAACCAACTACTTCGCCATCATTACCAACAGCGATACAAAATAAAATGCCATGTTCGTAACTTAATAAATCACAAGAATAAGTAAATCTGGAAATGTTATCATCTAAAATAGGTCCGCTTGGACCTAGACTTAAATTATATACAGAGATATCCTTGTTTAATGGTACAATTTTTTCTATTGCATCTATCGCATCATATAAATCGGGATCAGTTGTGTCTGACGATAGTACTCCAAAACTTTTAACAGAAACATAAGGTTCAGAAATTACATCTGTGGATTTATATTTATTTAATGCCCCGTATAAAACTACTCCAGATACCTGAGAACCATGATCTAGATATTCACTTATCGGACTTCCAGACACAAGAAATTCAGATTCTACATAATTAACTAAATATGGATTAGAAATATTAACTCCTCCATCAATAACTCCAATTACAATTGGAGACTTTTTTGTAAATACAGGAGCTTTAGGTCCGTTACTAGCAGAAAATGTTCTACCATAACTTGGCAATTCTCTAACTTTTAATGGATGAATTGTTCGCAATGGATTATAGCCTGAAATAGATTTCAAAATTTCCCTATTACCATCAAAGCTAATAAAAGTTACGCCACTATGATATTGTTTGTACCTTATACTCTCCTTATTTACTCCAAATGCTTTAATTTTTTCCAAAAAATGTAAAACACTTGTATTTTTATCAATATCAAACGGGTGCAAAATAGCTTCAAGCTTTCCCTCCCTCCAATCACTTGAGACTCCTAAAATTTGATCGTCCGATTCCAGCAAACCAAAAGAAGATATTTTTCTAATATCATCTTGAAAACCTTTAGTTAAAGAGCTTACTCTTGAATTTAAGTGATTTTCTAATCTTTCCAGACTGCCTTCCGTAGCTCTAACGAAATACATTTTTGAGTTATTTTTTTCTGAATTATGGGAATTATCTTTTTTAGATCTCCAAACTCTTGACCCAATCTCCTGTATTCCAAATTTTTCAGCACCGTTATTATCAAATAATGATGTTGGGTAATAAGATTTTGCGGTAAATTCAGGATGAACAACAAAGCTCAATATTATTTCATTTGGCATTCGTAATGAATCAGGTAATTTCTTTATAATTGATCTAGTAGTAGAAATATCTCTAAGTAAATTATCTTTAGCATCTTCATAAGTATAAGGTATTGATTTTTCGCCAAAACCACTTTTTTTTGTTACAGCATGAGAATAAACTTCTCCATTATATAATATTGGTCTTCTATTATTTGTATTTTTACTCATGGTTTTTTGTTTTTGATATATGATGATTCACCCCGCTAATACTTAACCCTGTTAACTCAGATAGTTCACGCATTGTTAGTGCGCTCCCTAATAAGTCTTTCGCAATTACACAAAATTTTGCTCTTAATTTTTTATCATTTTGAAAATCTTCAATTTCGTTGAATAATGAATTTAAAGGTTTTTCATCTCTTAATATAAAACGCCTTTTTACATTATTTGCATATTTACACAAATCAGCTGCACTCTTACCTTCAAACATTTCAGATATTGGTTTTAATATATCTGCTGAAGTTCCATTTAAAATTAAAAAGTCTTTCAATTCGTCCTCAAGAATTTTAAGTCTCAAATTTTTTTCAGGCATCGGAAAATTAAGAGTGTGGTCGAATCTTCTCCATATTGCTTTATCCAGTAGCTCTGGATGATTTGTTGTTGCAATAAAAATTGAAGAAATTGGCCAATCTTCAAGTTCCATTAACAATATATTTACAACCCTTTTTATTTCTCCTAAATCAGTATTATCGTCCCTTTTTTTAGCAATTGCATCAAATTCATCGAAAAGTAATACTGATGCACTTTGCTTAGCGTACTGAAGTACTCTTTTAAGGTTTGAACCAGTTTTACCCATCAAACTAGACATACTAGAAGATAAGTCTAAAACAATTAAATTTTTATTTAAAACTGACGCTATATGCTTTGCCAACATTGTTTTTCCAGTTCCCGGTTGCCCAATTAGCAAAAGACTTGTAGACGGCTTTATATCATTTTCAATAAGAATATCAATCTTATTTCTTTCATCAATAAAACCATTAACCCTGTCCATTAAATTAGCAGGAAGAATTGGCAAAACATTTAATTCTGCATCAGGCTTATAAATAATTGCCATTTCCAGTTTAGAATCACCATCAATTGGAATTGGAGAAGTTCCAGCACTTCTTATATTCGTACCTCCTGTTAAAGAATAAGAACTAAGAGTAGTTTTAATATTGTCAAACATTTCAGGACTGTCATTCTTAACAGATCGAGCTAAACTCAAAGCTGCTAATTCAACTCTTTTTGTTTCCCCAATTAATCCTGCATGTATCAAATCGATGATTATTTTTTTCTCTGTAGCTTTCAATTTTTTTGTTTTATATATTATACATTCATTTACTGAAAAACAAAAATACTTATTAAATAATACATTGAAACTATTTTTTTCTGTTTTTTTGCATTTAACTTAAAAACAGAAAAATTACATTAAAAACAATATTAATATTTTTTTGACATACCCAATTGTTTTTTTTAGAAGGGTTTGAAAATAATTTTAGATATTAGCACTATTTACTTTTAGTGGGATACCTGTTAAATTGTGAATTATGACATCACTACTGATATTTATTTTAAAATAAGATCCTCGCCGTAACGATGACCTTTAATAGCTTTATAATTAATACACATATCCGTAATTTATAAGATGTAGCAGATTATCCTTTAATGTACCGTCATGATTTGTTCTGAGGAAAGAAGGATTACCGTTAACTACATGTACTTCTTCACCAGCTACCCATTGAGTTCTTGCGTAATTCCACAAGAAAGTTTTAGCGCTGTTTGCAGGATTTTGCAATAGTACTACAGCATCTGCCTTGGTCATCTTTGCTGCTCGGCCAATTTCATAACCATTTCCTGCTTGATTTCTTGTTCTTATATGGACAGCATAGTGAGTTATTACTTCTTGACTGTTTTTCCAAATTCCTGAAATTCTATATTCTGACATTTTAATCTTTTTTAGTGTTATTTTTTTTTTAAATATGGGTTTATAAAAAACCTATTTTGTACTGCCGTATAAAATAATATCTGAAATAATATATCTTAATTTATCTTTCAGATCAAAATCAATTTCTAATTCCTCTGCTTTGTTGCACATTTCTAAAAGTTTAGAAAGATTAGTGATTTCATTATCAATTTTTGTTTTAAAAATATCAGACAATTTCTTTATATGACCAAAAGAACTTCTAGGACCATCAATCTTGGCCTGTATCTTAATTCGCAACTCATCAGGGGTTTTAATTGTTTTAACTTCTTTTAATTCTTTGATAAATTTATCACTAGTATTGAGAACACTTTCCATCGTTTTTAATGTTGCGAAGACATTTTCTGGCTTTGTGGTATGAGAAATTCTTATCCTATTACTTTCAAATGGGTTTTCTTTTGGAAATAAATAAAATCCGTCTTTATTGGTTTTACCGACATTAATGATATTTAGAAAGTTCAAAGAACCTTTCCCTAAATCATTTGTTGAAACTTTAATTGCTGTTGAAACTTCTCCAAACTCACCTGCATCTTTCTTAAATTTTTCTGCAACTATGATTTCTAATTTGGATTCATTAATATGTGCTGATTTGATTTTGTATTCTACTCCTTGATTCTTTTTCATAAAATCATGGAATACAAGCATCGAAACCACAAATGCAAAATCGACACCATATTCATAATATTTATCTATTGAAGTAATACCTCTCAAATAAGTAGTACCATCATTCTCTACGAGACGATAACTCCTATGCTTGTTATAATTATCTGAACTACTGGCCAAATCTTTAAAATACTGAATATTTTGCCTTGCCAGATCAGACAATCCATTTTTGAATAGACTATTAGCGTACTTCGTCATTACATACTCATCTAAATAAGTATTTTTTGAATCATATTTAGCAACAGTTTTCAAATTTTCCTTCACCTCATCAACTACCAGATATTCATCAAAATGGAAAATGATTTCTTTTTTCTTTTCTCCATCAATTGCAAGCATTTCCTCAAAAAGATTAATATGCTTAATTTCGGCTCTGATTAACTTTCGTTTATAATTTGTACTAAAATATTTAATCCGTTTATAAATAGTATCTATAAAGTCTATAAAAATTACTTCGTTTTTAATTTTTTCAATTTCAAATTCAGCATACATTTTTTCCTTATAAGGATGATCTTCCATCAATTCCCATAATTTCTCTACTTTCAACTTTCCCGTACTTTCCTCGGGGATTAGTAATATATTTTTTTGTACAAATTTTTCTTCCATAATTATTTTTTCTTTTTATTTAGTTTAAATGGCTCGATTACGTGAAGCTCTAACTACATCAAAACGAATCCGATTAATTATTTCTACAACAACCTATTATTCACATAAGCATTTTTAACAAACTCTATTTATGACAAAACTTCTATAATCAATCTTCCCACCCACAGAGTGTTAGTCCGTAACTCTGAGCTTGAGAAAGTGATGTTTTTACTATTTCATGTTTACAGGCTGTCAACCCTCGACAATTTTCAGTATAATGGTATTTCTTTGCTCCTCTTGGCCCGCAGATATATACTTTAGTCTCTACTGGGTGAAAAGAAGTAAGAAAAATAAAGAGTAGGATTACAATAGATTTCATTTAAATTATTTTGGCGTTAATAGTATTAATTCACTTGTAAGTGGTATTCATTTCCTACCTTGTCAACAGCTTTTAGTTTGCCATAATCAATCCATTCGGCAGTGATCTCAATTTCTCCATCAGTCGTATGGGTTAGTATACCAGCGCCATATTTTCCTTGAATATTGATGTTTCCAGATACTGAATCTCCTAGAGTATTATATCCACTTACATCATAATTATACTCGTAATGTCCTGGTTTACCAGTGCGGTATTCATATTGACGATGTATATCACTATGATACGTTTTTGCTTCTTCGGGCGTGATCGTTTTTCGATCATCCGGTTGAATAACCTCCTTATAAAACGTATTGATTTTTTGAGGAGGCTTTTCTTTTTTGCAACCAACAATTCCCAAAACCATTATGATGAATACTATTCTAAATTTGCTAAGCATTTTCGTTTATGGAATTAAAATACATGTTGATATGAAATGGTTCTATTTTATTGATAAAAATGGATTAGGCCTTGATATGACCAAGTCCATTTATTAAGGTTCTATATCCTCCAAAAGCACTTCCGAATTTTTGTGTAAATTCATAATTACTAAAGTGATATTTTTCATTAAGCCCCGTATTTGTACTCAAAGAGATTTCTCCGTATTGAACAATCGGTATTTGATAATTCCCTTTAAATCTTTTATCAGGGGAACCGTTTTTATTTACTTTTGCCCAAGTTTTATCTATTATTTTGGTGTCACTGGGAATAGTTCCTGTTTCTATAAATCTTGAATAACTATGAAAAAAGTTTATTTCATTTAAACCTATAATCGCAAATTGCAAAGCTGAAGAATGCATTATGATAAAATTTGGGTAAATATATAAATCTGCCCCATTAGCATTTTTGAGCCATAATACTTCGAATCTAGTTTTTATATAAGGCAATGACTTTATACCAAATTGCACCTCTCTCTTTTCGATTAATGTACTGGCTGCTGAACGTGTGATTTTTGTGTCTTGAGAATGAGAACTGGTAACATCCCAAATTTTTTGAGATTTTGTCAAATTCTTAAAAGCTAAAACCATATTTTCATATTCAGCTTGTATTTCATCTTCAAATTCTACATCAAGTTCAACATAGGATTTTTCAATTTTATTTTGAAGTTTTACAATCACTTCTTTTTGCAAGCGAATATCTTCCTTAATTTTTTCGGAGATATCTTTTTTAATTAGTCCATAGAGCAAAAAATAACTTGCAATTAGTCTGAGTTTTGAATTTCCTAATGCTTTCTTTATTTTTTGAGGTGTTCATTTATTTACTTATTATAATATCTTGATATAAAACCTTTTGAGTTTTCATCATTCTATTTAT
>NZ_RYDI01000023.1:0-44808 GCF_003970335.1 Flavobacterium sp. LS1P28
TAGGGAGTTTGTTGTCAAAATGCCTTCAAAAGTTTGGGTTTCTGATATCACCTATATTCAAACTAAAGAGGGATTTGGATATGCAAATAAATCCTGCAGTATTAGTTAATCAACATTTTTAAAATTTTTCGATTCTTTTTTATAATTTAAAATTAAGGTTTTTATTCTTAACTTTTTATGCGGGTAAAGTTAGCAAGTCCATTGGTGATTTTTTATTGGTTTCATTTTGTAAAATAAATTACATTTAAATGCGTTAATTTAATATCTAACTAAAAAATAGTACCTTTATAGTGCAATTTTATTCTTTACCCGAGTTCTTAACAAGCCCAATACCCTGCAATCTATTTTTATGAAAAAATTAATTTTTCTTGCATTATTATTAAGTTCCTTAACTGGCTGGAGTCAGAGTCCAATTGCCTACGATTTTTTTGACCAAGCTTTAAAAAAAGCAGAAACAGGCAATCTAAAAGGCGCTATTGCTGATTATACTAAAGCCATACGAGCTGATCCATTGTTTGCTGAAGCCTACTTAAACAGAGCCCTTTTGAAACAAAAATCAGGCGATATAAAAGGGGCGTTAGATGATGTCAATAAAACCATCCTCATTGAACCTAAAAAAGGAGATGCTTATACCACCAGGGCTGACATCAATTACAAGGCTAAAAATTATACGGGAGCCATTGAAGATTGCACGATATCTATCACGTTAAATCCTAAAGACTACATTGCCTATAATCTTAGAGGGTTATCTAATATTCACATTCAAAATAAAAAAAATGCGTGCGCTGATTTCACCAAAGCCATTAAATTAGGAAGCCAAAGTGCCGTTAAAAACAAAAAAATGTTTTGCAAATAATATTCTTGAAATAGGCATAAAAAAAGCGTCTCGATTACAACATCAAGACGCTTTTTTTTATAGATATAACTCTGTTTATTTCATGAACTGCTATAGCGGCTTCAATTGTTCTAAATCAATGTTCGATTGGTGCAATACGCTCATCATAATCATTACGCTGGTTGGATTCCTCTTATTTTCTGTCTTTAGTTGCTTTTTTTAAGTCATCACCTCCTGGAATTCGCATCTTATCGGTAAGAACTGAAATTTCATTCAAATCAAAATTTCCTGTCAATGACATCAGCACTGTATCCTCATTTTTAGCTCCTTCAATAAACATCAGCAATTCTCTAATTTGAGAATCTGATGTTCCTGATTTTACCAGAATTTTTATATTCCTTCCGTTTTCATTCACGCGCATCAACTCTTCTAATCCCGCTGTTTTGATGTACTTCTCTGCAGCAGCTTTCATTTCTCCCTCTGCTCTGGTACTTTTTGTAGTAAAAACTTTTAGGTTGTCCAATTTTTTTATCAAACTCAGGTACTGTTGCGTTTCTTTATCAGAAGCATCTACTTTGACCTTACTCATCAAGTCGAACATTTTTTTATTGACTATAATGGACGTAACATCATCTTGTCCGTCAAATTTGTCAAAGACTGCTTGCGCAAAAAATGGACTCGAAATAACTAGAAATACTAAAGTGATCAGACACTTTTTGCTAAAACTCCTATTGATACTTTTTTGAATGGTTGCTTTCATTTTATTTAATTATTTTATTGTTAGTATTCTTAGTTTGATTTTTAGGATCTTTTCCACTCTTTTTTAGCGCTTACAAAAACCCTGTTTTTAACGGTTTGATATTCTTCAATGTATTGTACACTTTTTATGCCAATATTCACATTCTTGGATAATAATGACAATGCTTTTTGAGTGGCCCTAAAAGCGGCTTCAGGATCTTCATAGGTTCCTAAATTTGTGTTTTCTTTTGTAGCATCCAAATCAAAAAGGACATACGTTGCTATTCCCATCAAAACAACAACTGAAGCTGCAATAGAAACCCAGCCTAAATTCCCTTTTTTATTCTTGTTTTTAGCCATAACAACTTCAAATACTGGAGTTTTATTCATATTCTGCTGCTCTTTTGCAACAGCAAAACAGTCAAATAATGAAGCATACTGTTGTAAATGCGAAGCAACATCCTGAGACGAAAAATAATCCCGTAACTCTTTTTCTTGGACTAAAGTGGTCGCTCCCTGAAAGTGTTTTTCTAATAAACCCTCGACTTTATTTGATTCCATAATTGTGTATTTGTATCATAAATTCTTTAATCGTTTTTCGTGCCCGGGAAAGTGACACCCGGATTGCGTACTCTTTCATATCCATTAAAAATCAAACGAGTTATACTATTAAGATGAATCCTATTTATTTTTGCAACAAAAAAACATAAAATAAAACTAAAGTTAGTATTTTTACGTTAATAAAGTATTAAAATACAATTATGAGAACAGTATTCAAATTTACACTTTTATTTTTCATAGCTACTTTCACTTTACAAAGCTGTCAGGACAATGATGACGTGACACCACCTGCAAGTCTGGAGATTCAGGATTTTATTTGGAAAGGAATGAATCTGTACTATTTGTGGCAAGCTGATGTTCCAAATTTAGCCGATAACCGATTCGCGGATCAAACTGCACTAAACTCTTTTTTAAGAGAATATCCGGTGCCTGAGGATTTATTTGATGCGTTGCGGGTTACTCCTTCTACGGATCGATTTAGTTGGATTGTAAGCGATTATTTAGAACTTGAAGGAACGCTTCAGGGCACTACTAAAAACAATGGTATCGATTTTGGTTTAAGTTATAAACCGGGTAGTACAACTGAAATATTTGGTTACGTTCGTTATATTATTGCAAACTCAGACGCCTCCAGTAAAGCTATAAAACGTGGTGATTTTTTTACTGCCGTAAATGGTACACAGCTGACTTTAAGCAATTATGAATCGTTACTTTTTGGTTCAAACGAAAATTACACACTAAATCTTGCTGATTTTAACGGAACTACAATTGTCAGCAACGGTAAATCAGTGGCATTGACAAAAACAGTCCTATCCGAAAATCCAATTTTAATCAATAAAGTAATCACCTCCGGCTCTCACAAAATAGGCTATTTGATGTACAATGGCTTTTATGCTAATTTTGACACTCAATTAAACGATGCTTTTGCATCTCTAAAATCACAAGTAGTTACGGACTTGGTTTTAGATTTACGTTACAATGGCGGTGGTTCTGTACAAACGGCTACACGATTGGCAAGTATGATTACCGGACAATTTAAAGGAAAAGTCTTTGCTAAACAACAATGGAATGCAAAAATTAATGCTTATTTCGAGGCTGAAAATCCCGAAGCATTATTCAATTATTTTACCGATAAAATAGGAAGCACAGCCATCAATAGTTTAGGATTGACTAAAATTTATATTTTAACTACGAAAAGCTCTGCATCAGCAAGCGAGTTAGTAATCAACGGGCTAGAACCTCACATTCAAGTTATACAAATTGGGGATGTTACAGTAGGAAAAAACGTAGGATCCGTAACGCTTTATGACTCCCCGACTTTTGGAGCTCAAAGCAGGAATCCCAATCACAGATATGCCATGCAGCCAATCGTGTTAAAAATTGTCAATTCAGTGGGTTTTGGGGATTACTTCAGTGGGTTACAACCTGATTTTCTACAAAAAGAAACATTGAGCAATCTGGGAATCCTTGGCGATTCTACAGAACCGTTATTAAGTACAGCCATTCGCAAAATTACTGGAACTGGTCGCGTATTGCGACAAAGTCCCGGACAAGATTTTGAGTTTTTCACGGATGCCAAATCAATAAAAGGAATCCAAAACCAAATGTACATTGAGAAAGCACCAGAAGGTCTTTTGAGAGCTTTGGAATAGAATAAAGTTACACAATAATTCTTATTTTTATAAGTTACAATTGAATAACAAATTAAACAAAACCACATGAAAAAAGCAATTTCGTTATTTCTAACTCTTGCCACCGTCGTCTCTTTTGCATTTGTAATTCCGAATACTATCCCATCCGAACAAATAAATATTGTTATTGATGCCGGACATGGTGGATCTGATTTTGGAGCAACTTCCAGTAGTGCTACTGAAAAACAAATTGTAGCGAAAATCACAGACAAAATCAAATTTTTGAACAAAAATGAGAAAGTGACCATACACCTTACAAGAATTGGAGACCAATTTCTTTCTTTGAGTGACCGTTCTGCGTTGATCAACAAGATCAAACCCGATTTAGTTTTATCACTTCATGTCAATCAAAATTTAAATCTATCAAAATCAGGAATGGAATTTTATATTGCCACAGAATCAATTGCGAATGAAAGGTCAAATGAGATTGCGGTGGAACTTCGCAACAAATTTATCCGCAATACTACTATAAAATCATCAGAAATAAAGAAAGCTCCCTTCTACATTTTAAAAAAATCAGAAGTCCCGGCTGTACTTGTTGAATTGGGTTATATGTCTAACCTTGGTGACCGAGAATATTTAACCAATGATGTGGAACAAAATAAAATTGCCGCAACTATCGTAGCATTCATTTCAGAATTGAAGTAACAATATTTTATAAACTAAAAAGAGGCTTTCAGTGATGAAAGCCTCTTTTTTTTATGGAATAATGCAATGGTATTACATTTTGATATTCAAACCTACTTTGAAATTTCGTCCTCTGGTACTAAACCCTCTTGTTTCAACAAAATCCTTATCTAAAATATTATCTGCTGCTGCAAAAATATTCATTCGATTTTTGATCAACTCATACCGTACATTCATGTTGATCAGCTGGTAATCTTTCAGTATTTCAGAATTCAATACTGGATCAAAAGTGGGTGCCGGATATGTTGTATACTCAAAATAACGATCCGAAACAAATTGATATGTTGCATTAAAAGCCAAACGAGGCGTTGCTTGCAGATCAACTGCGGCGTTCGCTTTGTGTTTTGGATTCAGCACTCGTGATTGTTTTTCTAATTCTGTAAACGCATAATTGGCAGTCAAATTTATTTTAGCCGTCAAAGCATACGAAATCATGGTCTCAAAACCTTTGGCTTTATTTAGACCCGCAACATTAAAATACTTGTAAGACACTAAATCAAACCCAATCGCATTTTCTTCCTCTCTTTGAAAAACCAAAGCATTCAGAACCAATTTTTTATCAATCATCGTTGTTTCAAAACCCAATTCAAATGTTTTATCTTTCTCTGAGGATAAATTCAAATCACCATAAGGAGAATACAATTGATACAAGCTAGGGGCTACAAAAGCCGTACTGTAAGAAGCTAGTAGTTTCAATGGTAAATTAGGAAATGAAAAAGAAGGATTTACATTGTAAACTAAATTATTTCCGTATTTACTGTGCATGTTATAACGAGCTCCCAAATTCAGGTTTAACCCAAATTCAGAGCTGTAAACCGCCGTCACATAGGGATCAATCATATTAAATTTGGCCAATTCATTTGCAATGGCCTCATACGGACTTTCATTAGACATTTCATGAAATTGAAATTGAGCACCTGTTACCAGGAACAATTCAGGTGAAATTTCATATTTATTAAACGCATCTGCATTGACGCTTCTGGATTTATAATCCAACATTGTTCCATAATTAAAAATGGATCTTGTAATTAAATTAGCACTTGAATTGATTACAAATTCTCCTTTTTTATATTTGTATTTTGGTGAAAACCCAACTCTAAATTGTTCAGAGGCACTGCCGTTTTCATCGTTATCCGCAAAAGATCCTGCATCAAAATCGCTTTTTATTTTATCGTAGTTTGCAAAGAAATCCAAATCTAATTTAGCTGTTGGCTTGAAACCAATTTTCACCACTGAGTTCACTCTGGAAAAACGATCAGCTTCAAATAAAACAGCGTCATTAGGTGATTTTGCCTCAGAAATTCCCGTGGTTTCGGTGCTGTTTAAGGAAGCATAATAATTAATTTTTTCAGCGCTTCCGTTCAAAGCAACCCCTTGGCTGTAGTCATTTATACTATAATTTTCCTGATTGGCAATCGTTTGGGTGCCCACATTAAGGTATGCATTTGCTGCAATCGCTTTTTTGGAAGCTTTTTTCAACGTAATATTAATAACTCCGGCAGCGGCACCCGATCCGTATAAAGTACTTGAAGCGCCTTTCATCACCTCAATACTTTCTATTTGTTCAACGGGCAGCAAGCGCAAATCATACGATAAGCTAATTCCAGAAGCATCGGTAACCGGAACACCATCAATAAGAATTAGCACTTGATGATTTCGTCCCCCACGAATGTAAACCCCTAAATCCTTTCCATTCCGGCTTTGGTTTCCGTTGATTTCAATTCCGGCTACTGAACTCAAAATGGTAGCTACAGTTTGCCCTTGTCTTCTCTTTAAATCTTCGGCTGTAATTTTTACGATTACTTTTCCGGACTTTTCTTTTGGCAAAGCAAATTTAGAATCGGAAATTACGACCTCATCCAATTGATTTGTGGATGCAATGGTGTCTTTTTGTTGTGCGAAAGCACACGAAGTCATCAGCACGCAGAGCGCACTAATACGAACGATTTTCTTGTTCATTTTGAAACATTTAATAGCAGTTTTATGGTACTGCCACATGACTATAAATGGGAGAAAAGCATAGAATTACCCATACCCAAACCTTTTTTCCCGAAAGTTTGATACTCGATGTAACAGGCAGGTCTCCTGGCTCGCGTCTTGTTGTTTACCTTCCCATTCGCAAAGACGAACAGTGGTTTTGTAGATAACAACAAGCTTTATAGCTTACAGTTGCGGGTACAGCCCAGGATTTTTGATTCTTGATTTAGGATTCTTGATTTAGGATGTAAACTCTCTAATCTGAATACTGAAATCTGTAATCGCTTACCTGATTCCCTTTTAATGCTGGTATGAAAAACAAAACAGCAACCTCATTACGGCGGCAAAGATAAAATTATATTACGTTATTATCCTACACTATTCTCAATTTTATATTTCAATTTTAATCACCGCTCCAAAGTTCACTTTATTTTGAAACGCATCTCGTAGTGGCAACTTTGTAATTTTACACAAAACACTTCGAATCACTCCGGCATGGGTCACGATCACAATAGGTTTAATGGTCTTTTTAGGAAGTTCATGATCTAAAAAATCGCTAACTCTATCATGGAGGTCTGTAAAAGACTCCCCATTTGGTACACGAACATGAACGAAATCATTCATCCAATGGGTCAAATCGATAACCGGAACGCTATCCCAATTTTTTAATTCCCAATCGCCAAAATTCATTTCCATTAACCGGGAGTCTATTTGTATTTTTGCTACTGACAGATAGTGTGCCAACTCCACACATCGATTTAACGGACTAGAGTACACGAGACTTTCAGCAGGAATTTGTGCTTTTATAGCTTCAAATTGTTGTATATAAGGTTCCAACAATGCCACATCAGCTTGCCCGTAGCAAATTCCTTTTTCACAAACGGTTTCAGTATGGCGTACTAAATAAACTTCCATAAAGCAATACAAGATAAATAGATTATAATTTCACAAACTTGCTGTGTAGCACCAAGACAGTCCCCCGTATAGCCATCTAACCATTTTTGAAAATAACGAGCCAGAAAAAAGCGGGTGATAAAAACCGGCACTAACACCAACAGCATTTGCCAATGAAAAAAAGACAAAACAATAAGCGGTAACAACCCAAAAAAGAACGCCCCAATCACCTCACGCCAGGAATAACTTTGTGCAATGGGCTTGCTTTTACTCGAAGCATCTTCACGGGAATACTGATGCGTAAAAACAATAGAAATGGCTGCCAGACGACTCACGGAATGTGCTGCAACAAAAAGCAATAAATTCTGTAATGAAGAAGTAGTAAGTACCTCCGAAACAGCCTGAAACTTCAATAAAAACAGCAGTACCAAACCTATGGCGCCATAAGCTCCAATGGCACTATCTTTCATTATCACCAAGATTTTTTCTTTGGTCCAACCCCCACCAAAACCATCACAAACATCAGCAAAACCATCTTCATGAAAAGCACCGGTAGTAAGGATTCCAGCAATCATCGAGAGAACAATCGCTATTTCAGGGGTAAAAACACCAACCGATACATCATAGACTATAAAACTAATAGTACCTACAATCCAACCAATTAAAGGAAAATAACGAGATGCCTTGTTTAAATAATCTGGGTTATGATCGATGTTTTTAGGACAGGGAATTCGGGTGTAAAACATCAATGCGGTAAAAAATATGTGTAGTTCTTTTTTCATGTGAATGCAATCTGGATTTTATGTCGTTTTTAGTGCTCTATTTATGAATTTGGACTGAAAAAATTATTATTTTGTACTCACACCGGCACTGTCAAAACTGGCCATTTCATTCAAAAAAGCAACTGCCGATTGAATAATTGGAAAAGCCACCGCACAACCCGTTCCTTCGCCCAAGCGCAAGTCAAGTTGGAGCAGGGCTTTTACACCTAAATAATCCAATAATTTAGCATGCGCCTGTTCTGCAGAACAATGACAGAAAACAGCATTTTTTAGAATCAGTGGATTTTTTTTATAGGCAATCAAAAAAGCCACACTGCAAATAAATCCATCTACGAGAAGCAGCATTTTGTTTTGATACGCTGTGAGCATTCCAGAAGCCATTTGCATAATTTCAAAGCCACCAAAATGAGCTAACTTATCTTCTAATGTTGGCGAGCCTTGATAATCCTCAATAGCTTTTTTGAGTAAGCGGTGTTTTTGAAGTAGTCTTTCATCGCTAACTCCCGTTCCTTTTCCGATACAATCTTCAATTGCAATTCCAGTAATTACACTCATCAAAACTGAAGCAGTTGATGTATTCCCAATACCCATTTCTCCAAAACCAATACAATTACTTCCCGTTTTGGCAATAGCAGTAACAATTTCATTCCCCTTGGTATAACAGTGCTGCAATTCGGTAAGACTCATTGCAGGACCCTGCAGAAACGACTGGGTTCCTTTGGCAATTTTGGCCGAAATCAAAGTACTCGTCATCGAAAAATCATAATTTACTCCTGCATCAACTATGGCTAATTTGATGGAATTTTGTTTACAAAACACATTTATTGCAGCTCCACCGTCCAGAAAATTAGCCACCATTTGTCTGGTAACATCTTGTGGATAAGCGCTAACACCGTGGGCAGCAATTCCGTGATCTGCAGCAAAAACAACAAGTGTAGGTTCTAAAATTTTTGGTTCCAATGTTTGAAAAACTTCGCCAATTTGTTTGGCTAAAACTTCCAAAACACCCAATGAACCTGTTGGCTTGGTCTTCTGATCGATTTTATACTGCAGTGCTTCAGATAAATGGATTGTATCTAGAATTGCAGTCTTAAATTCCGGCACCGAAATTTTATCTTTTTGATGCACTTTCGTAATTTCTTCGACAGATGGACTTTCTGATTTTTGTTTCCAATTCAATTGCTGTAACATGGGTTGGTTGTCGTAATCAGTAGCTGGTTTTCCCACACAGAAATACCCTAAAGGCTCCATGTTTTCTCCCAAACCCAATAATTCCTTGAACTGACTATAATTCAAAATAGAAACCCAGCCCATGGAATACCCTTGTTCGGTTAGGGAAAGCCAAATATTTTGCGCAGCACAAACCGCACTAAATTTGATGGCTTCATTACTTCCCACGGTGCCGATGGTAAAATTATTCAAAACCGAACGATCATAACAAATCACCAATCCAAGCGGTGCTTCCTCTATTGCCTCTAATTTTAAAGCTTGATACTGCGTTTTTTGTGCTGCCGTGTCAGTTTGATTCGCTGCTTTTTTATCAAAATCCAAAAATAAATTTTTTATGGCTTTTTTTATGACATCTGATTTAATGAGGTAATATTTTGTAGCATCCGTCAATCCAACAGAAGGAGCATAATGACCGGCCTGCAATGCTTTTTCAATAACAGATTCAGGGACTGGTTCCGAGGTAAAATGACGGGTATCTCGGCGCGATTTTATAATTTCATCTAAGTTTTTCATCTTGAAATACGATGTTTTTGAGTACTTTTAAAGTTTGGACAAACAGTGATTCAATAGCCACCTGCATTTTTTAGGCTTGCTGCTTCAAAACAGACAACGGCAATCCGTGTGAGCGGGAAACTTTCCCGTTTTCATTCATCATATTGAGTAATCCCTTTGGAATAAAACCGTTTTGACTAGCTTTCATCACAGCATAACAGCTGTCTTTTCCTCCGCTCCAAGAACTTACAAAATTCATCTTTTATTGTTTTATAGTAACCGGAATTCCAGAAATCATCAAAATCACCTTATCCGCATTTTTAGCTAAATATTGATTCATCCAACCTTGTAATTCGGTAAATTTTCTGCCAATTTGAGTTTCAGCATGTACGCCCATGCCTATCTCATTAGTGATAATAATAACGGTTGTATTTTCCTGATTGGCCACTTGTTCAAATTCGGCTTTGGCTTGTTCCAAACATAAAGCGACATCATTTTTAGTGTCTACAAAAAAATTAGTCAACCAAAGGGTCACACAATCAATCACGGCTACTTTACCGGAAAAATCGATCTCGCTCCACTGTTTTTCTTTTTCGATATTTATCCAGCGCTCGTCACGTTCTTGTTGGTGACGATCAATTCGCTTTTGAAAATCACCATCCCATTTTCTGGCGGTTGCCACATACATGGGTCTGGCCGAAAGTTCCATTGCCAGATCCTGTGCATACCTGCTTTTTCCGGAGCGTTCTCCACCTGTTATCAAATATATCATGCTACTTTTTTTTAAATCCATAGGGACAATGGCGGCAACCATTAGTACAACAATGTCCTCTTTTTAAATGAAACCAAGCCTTAAAAACGTAATTGCCTTGTGCAATATAATAATCGATCCCTTCGATTAGCTGATCCGTTTTAGGCAAAGTTGCTGCTTTATTTCCTTTAGCCGTTTCCGGGGTTATTGTGCCCACATACTCCTCAATTTTAATCGAACAAGCCGTAGCAAAACAGCTGGGACAAAGGCAATCCACACCATCTAAAGGAGAAAAAACAGGAGGAAAATCAGCACACCAACAGCTATTACCTTGAAAATCGTCCCCGCAGTTAAAAGGTTTTGTACAACTGGAGCAGTTTTTAATCTTTAGGCTATCCATTTGTCAAAGATAGTATTTGTTGAAATTTTTACTATAAAAATTAAACAATAAATTTTATAAATGGCCTACCTTTGCCTGTATTGAAAATGGAATCATGAAAATTTATCTTTATAAAATCCTTTTTGCGGTGGCACTTTTATCATTCGTCAGTTGCAAAAAAAACGAAAACCCTGCAACACTAAAAATAAGTAACGCTAACAACGAAATTGAATATGCAAGTGGTCTGGCTATTTACAAATATCAAGGGTACTCGCTGGTAAAAGTGAGTAATCCATGGCCAAATGCTGCTACAGACTTCACTTACATCTTAAAAGAAAAAGGAGCTGTTATTCCCGATACTTTACAAAAAAACCTCATAATTCAAGTGCCGTTAGAAACGATTGTGGTTACCTCAACAACCAATATTCCTTTCCTGGAAATGATTGGTGCCGAAAACAAATTAGTTGGTTTTCCGCATACTGATTACGTATCTTCTGAAAAAACCCGTCGTTTAATTGACAAGGGTTCCGTCAAAAATGTGGGGCAAAATGAAAAGCTAAACATGGAACAACTCATCGATATCGCTCCTGACCTGATTGTCACTTTTGGCATCGACAATAACAACCCGATGATTGAAAACTTACAAAAAAGCGGATTGAAAATCATGATTCAAGGCGACTGGATGGAACAATCTCCTCTTGGAAAAGCAGAATGGCTCAAACTTTATGGCGCTCTTTTTGGCAAAGAAAAAGAAGCTAAAATACTTTTTGACCAGATTACAAAAGACTACAAGGAAGCGGTACAATTAGTTGCAGACAAACAGCCTGAATCTACTGTATTGTATGGCTCAATGTATCAAGATCAATGGTTTGTTGCCAAGGGAAACAGCTGGGTGGCACAATTCATGAAAGATGCAAAAGCAACGTATCTCTGGGCAAATCTGGAAGGAACAGGAAGCCAGGCACTTTCTTTTGAACAGGTATTGTATAAAGCAAAAAATGCGACTCACTGGATTGCTTCCGGGTCATTTAAAAACCTGTCAGAATTAGAAAAAAGCAATCCCCATTACAGTCAGTTTAACGCTTTTTCTACCAAAAATATTTATACTTTCGAAAGCAAATTAGGAGCAACAGGAGGAACCATTTATTATGAAACAGGACCGAGCAGACCGGATTTGATTTTAAAAGACTACATCAAAATTTTTCACCCTGAATTGCTTCCAAATTATACTTTTACTTTTGCACAAAAACTGAACTAAGTTGGCCAATAAAAACCGAAATATCCTTTTATTTTCCGCTCTTGCTTTAGGGCTTCTTTTCTTGTTTTTTCTGAACATCAGTTTGGGTTCGATACGAATTCCTTTTCGGGAGGTGTACACGAGTTTAACCGGTGGTCAGTCCAGCAGATCAACTTGGGAATACATTATCATCAACTACCGCTTACCTAAGGCTATCACTGCGGTTTTAGTGGGAATGGGACTTTCGATCAGCGGATTATTAATGCAAACCCTTTTTAGAAACCCGCTGGCTGGTCCCTATGTTTTAGGGTTGAGTTCAGGAGCGAGTCTGGGAGTTGCCTTTGTAATTTTGGGTGCGGGATTATTACCTCCATTTCTAAGTGGTATTTTACTGTCGTCTTACGGAGTCGTCCTTGCCTCTACCCTTGGCAGTTCTATCGTTCTACTTGCCATTTTAGTAATTTCCAGACGCTTGCGGGACACGATGACCATACTGATTGTAGGCTTGATGTTTGGTAGTTTTACAAGTGCTGTGGTGGGCGTACTGACCTATTTTAGCTCGGCAGAACAATTGCAAAAATTCACTTTCTGGTCTATGGGATCTTTAGGGAACCTTTCTTGGTCCTCGATTTTGATTTTGACAGTGTGCGTAGTTATAGGATTATTATTAAGCCTATTCAGCGTAAAACCACTTAATGCCTTGCTTTTAGGAGAGAATTATGCCCAAAGTATGGGACTGAATTTCAAAAGAACACGATTGATTATCATTATTGCAACGAGTATTTTGGCGGGAAGCATTACTGCGTATGCTGGACCTATTGCTTTCATTGGTTTAGCCGTACCACATATAGCAAAATTACTGTTTCAAACCAGCAACCATTCTATATTGTACTGGAGCACCCTCCTTTTAGGAGCAGCAATAATGCTCATTTGCGATGCAATTTCCCAAATGCCAGGTACGAATATCACATTGCCAATAAATGCCATCACTTCCTTACTAGGAGCGCCTATAGTTATCTGGCTGATTGTCCGAAAACGAAAAATGATGGGATAATATTAAAAATTGCGTGCCTATATTTATATTTGTTTTTAAAATCGATATAATCGACGTTTAAATTTTCCAAAAAAAGAAAAATGAGTACCACTAAGAACATCCTTTCAACAAACAATTTGAGCATTGGTTACAAAACTAAAAGTGCGGCTATTTGTATTGCCGAAAACCTCAACTTAAACTTAGATAAAGGAAAACTCATTACCTTAATAGGCGCTAACGGAATTGGAAAATCTACACTTTTACGAACCATAACCGGAATTCAGAAACCCCTTTCAGGAACTGCTTTGCTGAATAACAAAAATATTCAAGAGCTGGATACGTTAACCTTGGCACAAAATTTAAGCATCGTTTTAACTGAAAAATTACCGCCCAGTAATTTGACCGTTTGGGAACTCATCGCTTTAGGAAGGCAACCGTACACCAATTGGATTGGAAAATTAACCGACACTGATATTGCTAAAATTAACCAAGCAATTGCACTCACACAAATTGGTCATTTGGTCTCAAAAAAACATTACGAAATCAGTGACGGACAGTTACAAATCGTTCTGATCGCAAGGGCTTTAGCACAAGACACACCGTTAATCATTCTGGATGAACCCACGACCCATTTAGATTTATTACACAAAGTGGTGTTGTTTAAACTCCTAAAAAAACTTACAGCGGAAACTCAAAAATGCATTCTTTTTTCTACACATGATATTGAAATGGCCATACAATTAAGTGATGAAATGATCATTATGACTCCGGAAACCGTCGTTCAGGACCAACCTTGTAATTTGATTATGAAAGGAACTTTCAATACGCTGTTCAAAGATGAGCATATTGTTTTTGATGCTGAAAAAGGGAAGTTTATTATTTCTTAAATCTGCAATCCTATTTGTCTTTTTGCTTCGCCAATGACAAAAGCCACGGAATTAGCAATATTGAAACTCCGGATCAGCGGTGCCATAGGAATTGTCAGATGATTGGGGAATTCGTTTAAAACAGCTTCACTCAACCCTTTGCTTTCTTTGCCAAAAACCAACCAGTCACCCTCTTGAAAATCATTTTCTAAATACGATTTTTTAGAATGGGAACTCATCAGAAAAACGCGGGACAAATCCGGAATCTGCACTTTCCATTCGGCTATATTTTGATATTCGGTAACGTCAAGATGCACCCAATAATCGAGTCCAGAACGCTTTAGATTTTTATCATTGATCACAAAACCAAAAGGATGAATTAGATGCAACCGGCTTTCGGTTCCTACGCACAATCGGCCAATATTTCCGGTATTATTTGGTATTTCGGGTTCTACTAAAACGATATTTAACATTGTAACTATTGTATTTTTTATTGTTATTTTTCATTTGAAAGGACTGCAAAATCAGACACTTCCACAACTTCTCCCGCCTGTAAATCATGTAAAAAAACATTTCCTATCCGCACTCGAACCAATCGCAAGGTAGGAAACCCAACCGCTGCGGTCATTTTTCGTACTTGGCGAAACTTTCCTTCATTGACAGTAATTGAAGCCCAGGAAGTTGGACCATGGCGTTCGTCCCGTATTTTTTTCCCTCTGGCACCAAAAGCGGGAACTTCATTTATCAAAAAAGCAGTACACGGTTTAGTGATGTATTTAGTGCCATTAAAACCAATTTCGACTCCTTTTTGCAATTGCTGAATGGCATCCTGATTAATAATACCATCAACTTGTACATAATATTCCTTGTCGACTTTTTTGCTTCTAATGATTTCGCTCATCATTCCGTCCGTGGTCAGCAACAATAACCCTTCTGAATCTTCGTCAAGACGTCCTATTGCCATCGTTCCTTTGGGAAAATCGTACAATTCACCCAGCAGTTTCTTTTTCCTTTTGAGCTCATAAATAAACTGGCTCAGATAGCCGTATGGTTTGTGTATGATAAAGTGCGAATGAGACATGTTATACTTTCTGTTTTGGCACAAAGATAGCTTAGTTTTTAATGGGTTTAAAAAAGTAAAACCGAAAACATTTATTGGTGTAAACTAAATATTTTATTAACGAATAGAATTACTTTGGATAAATGATGAACTGTTACAACAAGTTGCTATCTTAACTTTAAAAATACAGATTGCAGAAAAACAACTGCTTTAGGTTTGAAAAAGCCGACTGACAGATGAAGTATGCAGTAGTAGTTAAAATCCACCCAAAAATATAAATTCTGAAGTATAGCTTTTGAAATCGAAGGAAATATAAAACTGGATAAAATAAGAATTCATCGTATTGAAAAAAAGCGAACAATTGCGTTTTACTTAAGCTCTTTTCTTTTATAATAAATTCCTTTAAAAACAATCTGAAGTACGAATTTATAATATTCTGTTAACGTAAGAAATGTTATTTTTGACTCCTAATTCAATCGTAAACCTATGAAAAACAAGTACCATTTGTGCCATATCCTGGCTTTTTTAAGTTTTTTTTATTGCTTTACGGCCTCTGTTTTTGCCCAAGGAACTGCGCCAGCTCCTCAAGATTTACTTTTTTTACAGGATTTTTCAACTTTAGATGCAGCCTCTGCTACATATCCCGCCGGATTTCAGGGCTGGACAGCCAGTACAGCACCGGGAAGTACATTTAATACCGCAGCTGCAGTTGTTGCAGACAAACCATTAGTGGCCAGTAGTACCGCTGCAACAACGAGCGGGAATTTCCATAATTACAATGGAAAAATTGGTTTTCTAAATACCGGTTCATTGGATTTAACTTTAGGATTTGCTTTCAAAACACTTGGTAAATCTAGAATTACCGTAGAATATGATGCCATGGTGATTCGTAATCCCTATAACGGAACTTCTAATACGCGGATCAACGAGTTCGTCCTGCAATACAGAGTGGGCACCGCTGATGCTTTTATTACTTTATCCCCAACGGTGTATTCGAGCGGTACAACAGGACAAACTTCAGGAACAATAGGGCAAAACATTCAAAAAATAAAAGTTGTACTGCCAATAGAATGCGACAATAAAGACGTAGTTCAGATCCGATGGATTTCAAGACAAGTTTCAGGCGGTGGTTCCCGTCCCTCATTTGCCATTGATGACATTAGTGTGATAAATGATGTTACAGCTCCTGTAAATGCCGTGGGATATCCAAAAATAAGCAGCATTCTTTCTGATGGATTTGATTTTTCGACTAAACTAGACGAGCCCGGAAAAACCTATTTTGTGCTATTGCCTTCAGGAAGTGCAACCCCAAGCGGTGCACAAATAAAAGCAGGAACAAATGCGACCAATGCACCCGCTTTACAATCCGGTATCCTGGAAATTAAGGACGCCGCGATTGAGTCTGTAAAAACCATAACGGGATTATCGTTAGGCACTGATTATGTTTTATATTCTATATCTGAAGATGCAACTGGTAATACTCAAACTGAAAGCAATCTATTAAACATAACAACTTCCAGCGTTCTTGTTCCCTCTTTGTCGACTACTAAAGCTGCATTAGATTTTAATTTTGTGGAGCAAAATTTCAGTTCAACGGCAATAAACTACCAGATTGAAGCGCTTAATCTTACTGGAGCAGTAACCCTGACAACATCCGGAAACTTTATCATTTCTAAAAATCAAAGTACTGGTTTTCAAACGGCATTGGTTTTTGCTTCCCAAGATTTCAATAACAATACAACACCTACAGTTTATGTACGATTTACACCTACTGCAACTGGTCTTTTTTCAGGTCAAATCACTCATGAATCTACTGGCGCTTCTACAAAGACGGTGTCTTTATCAGGAACAGGAATAAATCCTTATTTTCAAAATTTTAATGATGTAAATGTACTTACAAACAGTGGTTGGACAGAATATAGTGTGGCAGGAGGCAAGAGTAAATGGGTGAGCACAACTACCCGTTTCAACAGTTCTCCTGCTGCTGTACAAATGAATGGATATTCAGAAACAGGGGCCAGTAAAGATTGGTTAATTTCTCCTAATTTACGTTTGGACACTTTTGATAAATTCCCATTATTGTCTTTTTATTCGCGTAAATTTTTCGCTGGAACACCGCTTAAATTAATGGTCTCAGTAGATTATGATGGCAAAAGCACCCCGGAAACAGCCACTTGGACGGTTCTTGAAGGCGATTTTCCAAGTACTACAGGAACTTTCAAACAATCGCAATATATCAATCTCGAGGCCTATAAAACCAATCATACTTATGTGGCCTGGGTATATGAGGCTGCAACTTCCGGCGGTACGGATAGCGCCGAATGGACTGTTGATGATGTGAAAATATCTAATGAAGCGTCATTTTTAGCTTCAAATCCTAATTTTAATTTTGGAGAAGTAGCACCAAATACCGCATCAACAAGCCAGTCGTTTGTTTTCATGGCTGGTGGTTATAGCGATATCACTGTTACAGCTCCTGCTGATTACCAGTTGTCTGTTGACAACAGTAATTTTCAATCCAGTGTAGCGGTTTCAGCTGCTGACGGAGTTGCTGGGAAAATAATTTATGCACGTTTTTTCCCTTCCTCAAAAGCATTGAGTATTTCAGGTCGTTTGACCGCTGTTGGAACCGGATTAAATCAAGAAATTGGATCTTTATCAGGATCCTCATTACCTAAAACAGAAACATTTGACATCGTAACGTACAACGTAGAATTTTTTGGAAGCAATGTAATCGGTGCAACGGGAACTGAATTTGGTCCAACTGATGATCCGTTACAAATTGAAAATGTAGCAAAAGTCATGAATACGTTGAATGCTGATGTTTATGCCGTACAAGAGGTTTCTGATGATGCGGCTTTAGAGACATTAATCCAAAAAATAAGCATCAACGGAAAAACTTTTGCCAAAGTGATTTCTCCTGCTTGGTCCTATTCTTTCAATGCGCCTACACCTGACTTCCCTGCTCAAAAATTAGTGGTTCTTTACAATACTCAAACAAGCTCAGTAAAAAAAAGTCGAGTACTGTTCAGCAAACTTTTTGATGATATTCGTGCAGGAAATGCAACTTTACCCAATTACCCGGGCGGAAATAGCGCTAGTTTTTATTCCTCTGGTCGCTTACCGCAAATGGTTGAAATTGAAACTAATATTGGCGGTGTAAAAAAAGACATAAAAATCATTAACATTCACGCCAGAGCAAATAGTGGCAGCGATATCGCACGATACAATATGAGGAAATATGACGCTGAATTGTTGAAAGACAGTTTAGATGTCAATTATCCAGAGGCCAATTTAATCCTCTTAGGAGATTATAACGATGATGTCGACGAATCTGTAATTGCAGGTAACCCATCCTCGTACCAAAAAATGGTTGAGGATACGGCCCGTTACAACCCTTTGACTTTAGAAATCAGCAAAGCGGGAGCTTTCAGCTACCTGTCTTCTGGAGGTTTCTTAGACCATATTATCATTTCAAATGAATTAATGGCAGAGTATGTGCAAAATTCAACAACAGTTTACGATCCGAGACTAGATGTGGCTAATTATGTCAACACCACCTCTGATCATGGGCCGGTCATTGCGCGTTTCCAACTTAAAACGAATACCACCTTATCAACTAATGATTTGATTTCGATTACTAAATCAACAGTAGTTACGTATCCAAATCCTGCTTCAGAATCTTTTACTATCGTAATTAATTCCGGAAACACAAAAGACCTGAAGCTAACTATTTATGATATTCAAGGAAGATCGGTGGGAGTTCCAATTGAATTAAAAGGTTTTAACAGCGATAACACAACAAGAATTGATGTGGCTCATTTACCGGTAGGAATTTATATTTATACCCTTTCCAATGGTACTAAAGTAGTTTTCAAAGATAAATTAGTAAAAAAGTAAACGACTAATTTCAGTATTCAAAAAAGCCAGATTTCATTTTTGAAATCTGGCTTTTTTATCTAATATGTTTTTAAAACTCCGCCTGTTTGAGTCATCAAAATTAATAACTTTCTATAAAAAAACTTGCATTAGTATTTTGATTTCCGAAAGAAAATCAGGAAACTTTTGTTTATTTTTACAACGTTTCAAAAAGAAATTCTATGTCAGATATGTTTCCGTTTTTATTGATTTTTATTGTTGCGCTCGCGATTGGTGTTTTCATTGGCAAGCTCATTTTCTCTGCTCGATTTCAATCGGAAAAAATTAGTTTAGAAGAAAAACTGATTGCATTTTCCACCCAATTCAATCAACTGAAAGAACAACTAATTGTAGACAAAATAACTTTTGAAAAGCAACTGGAAAACACCCATTCCCAAAAAGAAAGCATCAGGAACGAAAAAGACAGTTTAGCCATTCAGCTTTCAAAAAAAGAAGTTGATTTTGAGAATCTTTGGGAACGCAACAAAGAACAAAAAGAAGAAGTGGAAAAACTACAAGAAAAATTCACCAAGGAATTTGAGAATCTTGCCAATAAAATATTAGAAGAAAAGTCCAATAAATTCACGGAACAGAACAAGGAAAACATGAAAAATATCCTGACACCATTACAGGATAAAATTCAATTGTTTGAAAAAAAAGTTGAAGACACCCACAAAGAAAGTATTGATTATCATGCGGCATTACGCCAACAAATTCTGGGCTTACGCGAAATGAATATCCAGATGAGCAGGGAAACTATTAATCTAACTAAGGCTTTGAAAGGAGACAGTAAGATGCAGGGAAATTGGGGCGAATTAGTATTAGAACGCGTTCTTGAAAAATCAGGTTTGGAGAAAGGCCGTGAATATGAGGTGCAACAAGCCTTTACAACCGAAGATGGAAATCGTGTTTTTCCTGATGTTGTGATCAATCTGCCGGAGGGTAAAAAAATGATAGTTGACTCTAAAGTTTCTTTGACGGCGTATGAAAAATATATCAATGAAGAAGATGATCTACTGAAAATTGCCTATCTAAAAGAGCATGTCAGTTCCATCAAACGCCACGTAGAGCAACTTGGCAATAAGAACTACCATGATTTGTACCAAATAGAAAGTCCTGATTTTGTGTTGTTATTTATTCCTATTGAACCTGCTTTTGCCATGGCACTCAATGAGGATACGTCTTTATACAACAAAGCGTTCGAGAAAAACATTGTCATTGTTACTCCAGCAACTCTTCTGGCTACCCTGCGAACAATTGACAGCATGTGGACCAATCAAAAACAACAGGAAAACGCACTCGAAATTGCACGTCAAGCTGGCGCATTGTATGATAAATTTGAAGGTTTTGTGGCAGACCTAATCAAAATTGGAAAAAAAATAGACGAGAGCAAAATAGAATACAGCGGTGCGATGAATAAACTTGTAGAAGGAAAAGGAAATCTAATTGTGAGTGTCGAAAAATTAAAAAAAATGGGCGCTAAAGCGAAAAAAGCACTTCCCGAAAGCATTATAAACCGAGCCGAAAAAAACTAAAATTAACTTTAAACTAAATCCTAATGAAAAAATTTATACTAATCCTTTCCGTATTGCTTGTAGTAACTGTTACGGGTTATTTCACTTTTATATACAATGCCACGTACAGTGAAGGAGTTCGCTCCGGCGAATTAATAAAAGTGAGTCGCAAGGGAGTTGTATTCAAAACTTGGGAGGGCGAAATTAGTCAAGGCATTTCCGGTGCGCAAATTTTTTCTTTTTCGGTAATGGACAGTGCGGAAAAAGTAATTACGGATTTAAAGAAATTTGAAGGACAATATGTCCAAGTAACTTATATGGAACGTTATAGAACATATCCATGGTGGGGCGATTCACACTATTTTATTACTAATGTCAAGAAAGTTAATTCTCCCTTTAAAATCAAATAAATGAACAGCATTTTTAAAACAGTAGCATCATCTGACATTAGTATTTCAGAATTGATGTTACCCTCAAACACTAATTTCAGTGGCAAGATTCATGGTGGGTATATCTTATCCCTAATGGATCAAATTGCTTTTGCCTGTGCTTCAAAATTTTCAGGAAATTACTGCGTAACGGCATCGGTAGATACGGTTAACTTTCTTAAACCTATTGAAGTGGGTGAATTGGTAACCATGAAAGCCAACGTGAATTATGTAGGGAAAAGCTCTATGATTATTGGCATTCGGGTAGAAGCCGAAAACATTCAAACCGGAAAAATTAAACATTGTAATTCCTCCTATTTCACAATGGTTGCCAAAGATAAGGAAGGCAACAGTACCCTTGTTCCCAGATTGATCCTCACGAATCTCAATGAAGTACGCCGTTTTTATAATTGCATCAAACTAATAGCGTTAAAAGAAGAAAAAAATCTCCATAAAGAAGCGTTTGATTACCGTTCAGAAAAAGCACTAGAAAATATAAAAAAATATAATGTTCGGGTAGAATTATAATGTTGCAAACACTTATTATCCAAAAGACCAGCTGTTCTTTTGGACAATAAACCTCTAATTTCTTATTAAAAAAGAACAGATAAATTAACTTATCCAGTTGTTATTTCAAGCAAACAATAATTTTATATTTACTGCTTATTTTGTAACTTTAAGTAATTTAATTCATAAATCATTATGAAAAAAATTATACAAATAATGCTGCTCTTTACTGTAATAGCAACCACTGCTCAAGAAAAAATGGTATCCTATTCCGGAATCATTAATTTTGAGGCTTCAATCCCATTATTTGAAGAAGTGAACGCAATCAACGAGAAAACAACCTGTATTTTAATCACTAAGACAGGTCAGATCATTTGTTGGATTAGCATCAAAGATTTTAAGTTCAAAAAAAAAATGATGCAAGAACATTTTAACAATAATTATATGGAGAGCAACCGTTTTCCAACAGCCATTTTTAAAGGGAAAATTGCTAAATTCGATTTAAAAAACATAAATACTACTATAGGAGAATACCCAATAAATGGAAAAATAACCATTCGTGGAAGAACTAAAAGGCTCCTTTTTAACGGAACCTTAAAAAAAGTAGATCAGGGAATTGAGCTATATGCCACATTTCCCCTAAATACGGATGATTTCAAGATTAAAATTCCGTTCATTGTTCGCAGCAAAATATCCAAAAATGTGAACACAAAAATCATTTGTGTCTTATATTAAATCTATTTTGTTAAACAATTTCTCAAAGCTCCTTCTAAATTTTTAAATTTAAATTTAAACCCAGTTTGAGTTATTTTATCCGAAGAAACCCTTCGTCCCGTTAGTACAATTACCGCCATTTTCCCCATCGCTAATTTCAATACAAAAGCAGGTACATTTGGCAACCATATTGAATATCCAAAAACACATGCCAAGGTTTTAGAAAAAACGGTGTTTGTAGTATTATCAGTAATCGCTGCATTATACGGCCCAGCCATATTGGGATTGACAATTGCCTGAAAGTAGATCGCACACAAATCATCGATATGAATCCAAGGCATGTACTGCTCTCCCGATCCCAATCCAGAACCCAATCGATACTTGAATAAAGGAGTGAGTTTCATTAAAAAACCATCATTTTTTCCTAACACTAATCCGGTACGTATTTTTACGGTACGTATGTTTAAATTCTCTATAAAGTCTATGGCATCTTCCCATTTCTGGCAAGTATATCCTAGAAAATCATTGGCAGGAGCCATGGTTTCTGAACAAATTTCTTCGCCATTGACAGCACCATAAATACCTACTGCCGAAGCGGAAATAAACGCTTCTACTTTTTTATCATGCTTTTTTAGAACCGTATAAAGCAACTGAACAGATTGCTCCCTGCTATCAATAATGGCCGCTTTTTGTTTGGCCGTCCAGCGCCTCTCCCCAATATTCTCGCCAGCTAAATGTACAATATAATCGGCGTTCAAAACTGCCGCTTCATCAATTGTGTGATTTACTACATCCCACTTATAATAAAACACAGCTTCTGTATTACGCTTTTCACTTCTACTCAAAATGGAAACTGTATACCCTTTTGCGACCAACAAAGCAGTTAAATTTTTTCCGATAAATCCCGAACCTCCGCTTATTAAAACATTCTTTTTCATAATACTGTAAAGCTACTGATTTATATTGATACTAAAATTATATTAAATTTTGTTTAACTTTATTGATATATGTTTAAACATTCACTACCTTTATACTCTAATTTGAAACATCGTAAAAATGGCAACTAAAAAAACAACCGTAACAAAAGACAAAATAGTTTCACTGTACATGAATTACGTTCTTGAATACAGCGAGAAACCAAAGTCAGTATATCATTTTACAAAAATAAATGATTTTACAGAAACTGAATTCTATGCTTTTTTTGGTACAATTGAAAGTATTGAGAAAGAAATTTTTAAAATGTTTGTAGAAAAAACTACTGACTTACTGAACAAAAATAAGGAATACGAAATGTATGACATGAAAAGTAAAATGTTAAGTTTTTACTTTACATTTTTTGAGATCCTGACTGCTAACAGGAGTTACGTTGTTCTTGTATTAAAGGAGCACAACAATCAGTTGAAAAAACTAATGCAACTCTCTGGACTCAGAAACAGTTTCAGAAATTATTTATCTGAAATAATCTCAGATGAATTTAGAACACAACAGGAAAAACTGCAAAACTTTCAAGAGAAATCCTTTCAAGAAGCTTCCTGGATTCAACTTTTATTAACGCTAAAGTTTTGGCTGGATGATGCCTCAGCTGCTTTTGAGAAAACAGACATTTACATTGAAAAATCTGTTAAAGTAACTTTTGAGTTAATGAATATTGCACCGATAGACAGTTTAATCGACTTTGGAAAATTCATTTTCAAAGAAAAAATATACAACAAATAATGAAAACTATAGATTATATTCCAACATCAAAAATTGAAAGAGCAACTAAGCTGGTACAAACCGGTGCTAAAGTTGGCGTAAATTACCTAAAATATTACGGTGAAAAAATAGTCAATTCTGATTTGACTCGTGAAAAATTAAACGAAGATAATGCCGAGGATATTTACGACGGACTCAAAAGCCTTAAAGGAAGTGCGCTCAAAGTAGCACAAATGTTGAGTATGGATAAAAGTTTTTTGCCTCAGGCTTATGTAGAAAAATTTTCACTATCCCAATTTTCTGTCCCACCACTTTCAGCTCCGCTAGTACTGAAAACCTTCAAAACAAATTTTGGGAAAACACCTTATGAAATATTTGATGAATTCAATGCTACATCGAAAAATGCCGCCAGTATTGGTCAGGTACATGTTGCCATGAAAGACGGTAAAAAACTAGCTGTAAAAATTCAATATCCCGGAGTGGCTAACAGCATCTCCTCTGACTTATCAATGGTGAAACCTATTGCCATCAGAATGTTCAACCTTCAAGGAAAAGACTCTGATAAATATTTCAAGGAAGTTGAAGACAAATTGATTGAGGAAACTAATTATGTTTTAGAATTAAAACAAAGTCAAGACGTAGTTGAAGCCTGCAAAAAAATAGAAAATCTGGTTTTTCCGGAATATTACCCTGCCTTTTCAACTGACAAAGTCATCACAATGGACTGGATGAATGGCAAACATCTCTCTGAATTTACAAAAACAAATACCAATCAGGAAGTAGCAGATAAAGTTGGTCAGGCTTTATGGGACTTTTATATGTACCAAATTCATATTTTAAGAAAAGTACACGCTGATCCACATCCTGGAAATTTCTTAGTCAACGATGCAAACCAATTAGTAGCATTAGATTTTGGTTGTATGAAACAAATTCCAACAGAATTTTACACCCCCTATTTTGAGCTGGTAAGTAAAGATGTAATTAACGATACTAAAATATTCAATTCAAAATTATTTGAATTAGAAATTTTACGTGCTGATGATTCTGATGCAGAAATAGCCTATTTCACAGAACTGTTTCATGATTTATTATCGTTGTTTACCAAACCTTTTCAAGAGAAAATATTCGATTTCTCGGATGAAAGTTTTTTTGAAAATATAGCACAATTAGGGGAACGATTTTCAAAAGACACCAATATTCGTAAAATGAATGGAAATCGTGGATCTAAACATTTTATATATATGAACAGAACTTTTTTTGGATTGTACAATTTAATGTTTGATTTAAAAGCGAAAATAGTTGTCAATGAATTTGAAAAATACAAGTAGTGAAAAAAGAAAATCTGCCTTCAAAAATGTGTATGGTCTGCAACCGACCATTCAGCTGGCGGAAAAAATGGGAAAAAGTTTGGAACGAAGTTAAATATTGTAGTGAAAAATGCAAAAGAAACAAAAAGGGTTAATTTGGTTTAGGAATGATCTTAGAGTTCATGATAATGAGTCTCTATCTACTGCGGTGGAAGAAAATGACCATGTAATTGCAATTTATTGCTTTGACCCACGACATTTTGAAGAAAATGAATATGGTTTCAAAAAAACAGAAAAATTCCGTGCTAAATTTCTATTGGAATCGGTAGCGGCTTTAAAACAAAATCTAAAAAAGTTGAATGTTTCTTTATTGGTTTATCACCAAAAGCCAGAAGACTGTATTCCAGCGATTGTCATTCAAAACGAAATTAGTTCGATCTATTTTCAAGAAGAATGGACTTCTGAGGAAATGATAGTTTCCGATAACATAAAAACTCAGGTTCCAAATTCAGTAGCGTTTAAAAGTAGTTATAATCAGTTCTTATTTCATCCGGAAGAAATACCGTTTGCTATTGAAGCGGTTCCAAATGTTTTTACACAATTCAGAAATAAATGTGAAAAAACGACAAAAGTCAGACCTGAGTTTTCAGTTCAACCGTTGTCAATTGATAATTACACCATAGGCCAAACTGTTATTCCTACGATAAAAAATTTAGGTTTTACTGATTTTGAAATAGATTCCAGAACGGCATTTCCTTTTGGTGGTGGTGAAGATGAAGCAATGAAACGTTTGCAAAATTATTTTTGGAAAACCAAAAAACTGAGCGTTTATAAAGTAACTCGAAACGGATTAATTGGAACTGATTTTAGTTCGAAATTTTCACCTTGGTTGTCTAATGGATCAATTTCTGCAAAAACTATTTATTGGGAAATTTTGAAATATGAACAACAAATCGAGAAGAATGACTCAACATACTGGTTGGTTTTTGAACTAATTTGGAGAGATTATTTTAAATATATTTCGTTAAAAAATGGAAATTCAATTTTTAAGATTGGCGGAATTTTAAACAAAAAATACGATTGGAAAAGAAACAAATATGCCGTCAATAAATGGATAAATGGTGCAACTGAAGAACCTTTTATAAATGCAAATATGCTTGAATTACAACAAACAGGTTGGATGAGCAATCGCGGCAGACAAAATGTAGCGTCGTATTTTGCAAAAGATCTGCTATTGGACTGGCGTATAGGAGCGGCATACTTTGAAGCAATGCTTATTGATTACGATGTTCACAGCAATTATGGAAACTGGATGTATGTTTCAGGAGTAGGCAACGATCCCAGAGATCGAAAATTTAATATTAAATTACAAGCCACGAATTACGACGGACAATCAAAATTTCAAAAATTATGGCTGCAACAACAATTATTATAAAAAATAAATGAATACAAATAAAAAAAATATCAATGTAGTTTGGTTAAAAAGAGATCTTCGTTTGCAAGATAACGAAGCAATCTTTAATGCCACAAAAACAGATACACCTACTCTGTTGCTTTATGTGTTTGAAAAGTCATTAGAAAATGATTCACATTACAGCCCGAGACATTGGAATTTCATCAAGCAATCGCTTGTTGACATCAACAAACAGTTGGAACAATCAAACACGCAGGTTTTAGCAGTAACCTCAGAGGTGCTGCAAGTTTTCAATATCCTTGAAGAAACATACAAAATTGACACCGTTTTTTCGCACCAGGAAACCGGGTTAAAAATAACTTACGAAAGAGACAAAACCTTCAAACGATTTTGTAAAAACAATCAGATTAATTGGGTTGAAAATATCAATAACGGAATTTTCAGGGCATTAAGAGACAGGACCAACTGGGTTTCTAAATGGGAAGAATACATGAATGAACCCCTATTTATATTTGATTCTAAAGAAGAGAATTTCCTTAATACAGCAGCAATTCTTGAGCTTGAAAAAGCACTAGAAAAAACTAATCTCGAAACCATTCCCGATACTATTTTCCAAAAAGGAGGTAGCAGTATGGCTGGAAAGTATTTACAAACATTTTTTGAGGAACGGTATCACAATTACAGTTCTCATATTTCAAAACCATTACTAGCTCGAAAAAGTTGCAGTAGATTATCCCCATATATTGCATGGGGCAATCTATCTTCAAGACAGGTTTTGCAAAAGGCAGCTTCGTTCCGAATAAACTGCAGCGACAAAAAACAAATTGATTCGTTTGTATCCAGACTGACTTGGCAGGCACATTTCATTCAAAAATTTGAAATGGAAGAAGTCATGGAGTTTGAAAGTGTGAATAAAGGATTCCATTCGTTGCAAAAGAAAGTGAATGAAAATTATATTAAAGCTTGGAAAACGGGATACACCGGATTTCCATTAGTCGATGCTTCCATGCGTTGTTTGAACGAAACAGGGTATTTGAACTTTAGAATGCGTGCGATGTTAGTTTCCTTTTTTACTCATAATTTATGGCAACCTTGGCAGAACGCTACAGAACATTTATCGCAAATGTTCCTTGATTTTGAACCCGGAATTCATTTTCCTCAATTGCAAATGCAGGCTGGCGAGACCGGAATCAATATGTTGCGTATTTATAATCCCATAAAAAACAGCTATGAGCACGATCCTGATGGTGAGTTTATAAAAAAATGGGTTCCAGAATTGCGAAACTTACCAAGGGCATTTATGCACGAACCAAATAAAATGACCTATTTAGATCAAAAATTTAATGAGTTTGAAGTGGGCATTCACTATCCAAAACAAATTGTAAACATGGAACGAACAAGAAAATATGCTAGCGATTTATTATGGAAAATGAAGAAAAATCCATTAGTAAAAGAGGAAAGTTCCCGGATATTAAAACTGCATACCATGACTGATATTGGCGATAGCGAATAATTTTTCAGCGATAAGCACAAAGAAATCAATACCACTTTTAAATAACATATTGTGAATATAAAAAAAGAACTTACCAATTTAGACAAAGACCGTATTATAGAAATGGCTTGGGAGGACCGCACGACTTTTGATGCAATTTTAATGCAATTTGGATTAAAAGAGCAAGAAGTAATTGACCTGATGCGCACCGAGATGAAACCATCCAGTTTTAGAATGTGGCGCGAAAGAGTGCAAGGTCGTAAAACAAAACATGAAAAATTAAGAGATTTTCGCGAAGGCCGCTTTAAATGTACCATGCAAAGACAGATTAATAACAATAAGATTTCCAAACGATAAATTGGATTCAATAAACGACAAAATCAAAATAGAATTTAAATAACTGACCAAATAACATGAAAAATATCGTAATCATTGGCGGAAGCAAAGGAATTGGCAATGCCATTTTGTTGCAGCAATTAGAGACAAACATGGTGTATAACATCAGCAGAAATGCACCAGAGATCACACATCCCAATCTGAAACATTTTTCAGTAAATGTGTTACAAGATACACTTCCGGAAATTGAAGCGATAGATACATTAATTTATTGTCCGGGTTCTATCAACTTGAAACCCATAGGAAGTCTTAGTATTGACGATTTCAGAACAGATTTTGAAATTAATGTTATTGGTGCCGTAAAAGCGATCCAAAAATATTTGCCTGTTTTGAAAAAAGGAACCAATCCATCCATTATTTTGTTCAGTACGGTTGCTGCAAAATTAGGAATGCCGTTTCATGCGAGCATTGCTACTGCAAAAGCGGGTGTAGAAGGATTAGTGAAATCATTAGGAGCAGAACTAGCTTCAGTAGTGCGCATCAATGCCATTGCTCCCACAATTACGGAAACGACACTAGCCGCAGGAATTTTGAGAAATGACCGTATGAAAGAGAATATGATAGAACGCCACCCGATGAAAGGCTATTTGAAACCTCAAGAAGTAGCACACATGGCAGACTTCCTGATATCTGAAAATGCAAAATCAATTTCAGGTCAGGTATTCGAAATGGATTACGGAATAGTGACTTTTAAAATCTAAACAAGTTATTATTAACCACAAAAAAAAGAAAAATTAACCATTAAAAAATTAAGCTTATATATAAAGAATGATTGTTTTTTTTAAATCTATAAATGGTTTGTTTAAACAAGAATCCCAAAAAAAAATAGCCAAAATTAAAATTGAAATACAGTATACCATGATAAAAGAAATGAGAAGTTACGAGAAAGTCGAGCAATATGATGCAGAAATAACCGAAGCATTAGCTGAAAATTATAAAACCATAATTAGTGATTTGGGTGAAGATGTAACCAGAGAAGGACTTGAAAAAACACCGGAACGTGTAGCCAAAGCCATGCAATACCTTACGCACGGTTACGGACTAGATCCATTAGAAATATTAAAATCGGCATTATTTAGTGAAGACCACCATCAAATGATTGTGGTAAAAGATATTGAAGTATATTCGATGTGTGAACACCACATGTTGCCGTTTTTTGGAAAAGCGCATGTTGCTTATATCCCTAATGGTAAAATTGTTGGTTTGAGTAAAATACCAAGAGTGGTAGATGCTTTTGCCAGAAGGATGCAAGTGCAGGAACGATTGACAGATCAGATAAAAAATTGCATTCAGGAAGCTCTGAATCCGCTTGGAGTAGCGGTAGTAATTGAAGCGCAACACATGTGTATGCAGATGAGAGGGATTCAAAAACAAAACTCAGTGACCACCACTTCCTCTTTTACAGGTGCGTTCGAAAAAAATAAAACCAGAAGAGAATTTATTAGTTTGATTTCTACTAAACTTAGTTAAATTTAATTTTTACAACTAATTAAACATATTAAAAGTGGCTAAAAAAGTGCAAAAACCCAAAATAAACTACCTCGGTGCATAGCCCCAGAGGTATTAACTAAATAACTGTCTCAGATTTTCAAAAATCTTTTTAATCTGTGAATCTGTGGCAAAAAAAAATAGAAGTAGAGCTTCAAGGAATTAAACCTGAAAAGATTAAAATGGGATCAATTAAAGCGGTAAGGTAGTATCTTTACGATATGATGGCAAAATATAAAAACTTATGAAAATTCTCTTAACAGGCGCAACAGGTTACATCGGGAAACGACTCTTACCCCTATTATCAGGACAAGGGCACGATATAATCTGTTGTGTAAGAGATAAAAACAGATTTAATTGCCCGGTCGAATATCAAAAAAATGTTACCATAATTGAGGTAGATTTCCTAAATCAAGAAACATTGACAGCTATTCCAGAAACTATTGATGCGGCGTATTATCTGATTCATTCCATGTCAGGTTCAGCTGCTAATTTTGATGAATTGGAAAGTGAATCGGCTCTAAATTTTGTGCATCGCTTGAATAAAACCAAAGCCAAACAAGTAATTTATTTGAGTGGAATTATCAACGATAAATCATTATCCAAACATTTATCGTCGCGAAAAAAAGTAGAAGAAATTTTGAATACCGGTACTTTTCCCACTACTACTCTAAGAGCAGGAATTATTGTAGGTTCTGGAAGTGCTTCGTTCGAAATAATTCGGGATTTAATCAATAAACTGCCTGTAATGATTACCCCAAAATGGCTGAATACTAAATGCCAGCCCATTGCAATTCCGGATGTTCTTGAATTTTTATCCAAATCATTATTAAACCCCGTTACTTATAATCAAAGTTTTGATATTGGCGGACCTGATATTTTAACGTATAAAGAGATGCTTTTGGGTTTTGCAGAAGCCAAAAAGCTAAAACGATGGATCTTTACTGTTCCTATAATGACGCCAAAATTATCTTCCTATTGGTTGTATTTTGTAACCTCAACATCTTATCGACTGGCTTCAGCACTGGTCAGCAGCATGAAAGTAGAAGTTGTTTGCAGTGATAATAAAATCAATGAGTTATTGCATGTTACGCCAATGACCTACAAAAAGGCACTTTCCCGTGCTTTGATAAAAGTAGATGAAGACAAAGTAGCTTCGAGCTGGAAAGATTCCCTCATTAGCGGCCGTTTCAACAGTAACATGTCAGAATATTTGAAGGTTCCAAAAAAAGATTGCTTTATAGACCGACGCAAAATGGAAATCATAGACCGAGAATACACTATAAATAAAATCTGGTCCATTGGTGGAGATTCCGGTTGGTATTATGCCGATTGGCTTTGGAGTTTACGAGGTTTTATTGATAAATTATACGGAGGTGTAGGTAGTAGAAGAGGAAGAACCAACAGACACGAGATTCATTCTGGTGATGCTTTGGATTTTTGGCGCGTACTATATGCCAATAAACAAGAAGGAAAATTAATCTTATTTGCCGAAATGAAGCTACCTGGTGAAGCGTGGCTGGAATTCAAAATAATAGGAAATACGCTGTACCAATCGGCTACTTTCCTCCCAAAAGGGATTTGGGGAAATTTATATTGGTATTCTGTTTTGCCGTTTCACGGGTTTATATTTAATGGCATGCTGAACAAATTAATAAAATAAATCACTTCAGAATTCCGGCTTTGTACGTCGCAATAGCTCTGTCTCTAGCCATTGCATGTTCTACCATTGGTTGTTTGTATCCTAAATCGAATTCTTTAATCCATTTGCGGATATAGATTCCTTTTTCATCGAATTTTTTTAGCTGGATCTCCGGATTGAAAACTCGGAAATATGGTGCAGCGTCACAGCCAGTTCCTGCAGCCCATTGCCAATTGCCAACATTGGCAGACATCTCATAATCCAATAATTTTTCGGCAAAATAGGCTTCACCCCATTGCCACTGAATCAATAAATGCTTGCATAGAAAACTCGCGACAACCATGCGAACTCTGTTGTGCATATACCCGGTTTCATTGAGTTGCCTCATTCCGGCATCAACCATAGGATAGCCAGTTGTTCCGGTACACCAGCTCTTGAAATCTTCTTCATTATTGCGCCACTGAATCCCATTATAGGCTGATTTGAAGTTTTGCGTACCGACTTTTGGAAAACTAAATAAGATTTGCATGAAAAATTCTCTCCAAATTAGTTCACTCAAAAACACATCATTTTTATTAAATGCCCAATTGACTAATTTCCGGATACTTACCGTTCCAAAGCGCAGATGTGGCGAAAGATAAGAGGTTTTATCTAAGGCTGGGAAATCTCTTATATCTTGGTAATTTGCAATGAATTTAAGGTTATGTGGTTTTACTTTGATAAGACTTTCTACGAAACCTATTTGTTCCAAAGTGGGAAAAGCAAAACTGTTTTTATAGAAATTAGCAAAATAAGCAGCAGTATCATATTCTTGAACTGGAGTCATTGACTTGTATTTCTCCAGCCATTTATTTTTAAACGGTGTATACACCGTGTAGGGCAATCCATCTGCTTTAGTAACTTCTTTTTCTTCAAAAATGACTTGGTCTTTAAAAGAATAAGAAATGGTTTTATTAGTTTCTAAAAATTCACAAATTGCAGAGTCACGTTGTATCGCGTACGGTTCGTAATCTTTGTTGAAGAAGACTTCTTTGACATCAAATTCTTTTAATAAAGATTGCCAAACAGCGATAGTTTTTCCTTTTTTAACCAAAAGTGAACTTTCAATTTCCTGTAATTGTCTATTTATTTTAGAAAGTGATTCGTGAATAAAACCGACTCGAGCGTCGTTTTTAGGTAAAGTATCTAAGATGGAATCATCAAAAATAAACAACGGAATAACCGGATATTCAGACTTCAAAGCATGAAACAATCCAACGTTATCTTCCAGACGCAAATCGCGTCTAAACCAAAAAACAGAAATTTCTTGCTTGCTCATTACTTTGAATTAAACATTTGGTCCACTTTTGCAACACGATACGCAAAAATGGATTTCAATTTATTTTTCACGATTAAGGTGTTCATGATTCGTCCCAATATACCAAGTGGTAAACCGTAATGGACCACATCGGTCATTTTTGTTCCATTTGGTGTGGTCTCAAAGAAATGTTTGTGGTGCCAGAAACTATAGGGACCAAAACGCTGCTCATCAATAAAATAATCATTTTCCTTTACTTGTGTAATTACCGTCATCCACGACAAGGTAATCCCAAAAAGTGGCGTTACTTTATATTGAATGATTTGCCCGGGATACATAGATTTATTATCGAAATCTGTGATTTGGAAACCCATTCCTTCTGGTGTGATTTTTTGAAGATTTTTTGGATTGGAAAAAAAAGTCCAACATTCTTGAACAGTTGCATTCACGTGCTGTACGGTTTCTTGTTTGTATATTTTCATGGTTATATTTTAAAGATAAATGCCTTCATGGGACACTGTTTTCGTGTGAGGGATAATAGTGGAGCTCTTTTTGTAGCTGGCTTTTTTGTCTGGTATAAAAAAGCGGGAACGGATAGCCCGACCCCGCCATAACACTACTAAAAGCGCGGTAACGCCCAAAATAAATTTATATTTTGTAGTATTTGAAAGGAACGAACAGCATGCCAAAACATTCTCCGTGCTCTTTGCCTAAGTGTTTGTGGTGTACTTTATGGGCTTTTCGCAATCCTATTAAATACTTGTTGTTTGTGTTTTTGAACCATTTGAAACGTTGGTGAATTAGGACGTCATGTATCATGAAATAGCAAAAGCCGTAAAACATAATCCCCAGTCCGAGAAAAAATTTATAATTCAATCCTCCTTCTACACCATAATAGAAAAGCAGGATGCTTGGGATGGCAAAAATGATAAAAAAAATATCGTTTCGTTCAAAAACATTAGCGTATTTTGGTTGGTGATGATCGGCATGAAAGTACCACATTGAGCCATGCATAACGAATTTATGGGTACACCAGGTGACACATTCCATTATTAAAAAAGTACCTATAAATATCAAAAAAAATATCATTTTATTTTATGTTTAATTAAAAATATTTAAAACAAGCTGTAACTTAAACTAACTTCAATTTATAAGAGACAAAAGATTTTGCCAGTAATCCGGCTTTGGTATAGTTAGAAACTCGGATTCTCGCACTTCCAATTTCATGGCACGGAGTGTTTTCTAGCTTTTTTAATAGTTTTTTGTAGTACACAAAAGCGGTGTATACGCCAAACTTAGCTTCAATAGGAAGTTTTACAATTCCTTCATATGCTACTTTAAAATCTGCTTCAATTTCATTAATGATAGCCGATTTAGCATTTTCATCGAAAGAATTTAAATCGACTCCTGGGAAATAATTCCGGTTCAGGACAAGATTATCGTCTTTTAAATCCCGAAGAAAATTCACTTTCTGGAACGCAGATCCCAGTCGCATGGCTTCGTTTTTCAGTTGCTCATATCGTTTGTGATCTCCGGCAACAAAAACCTTGAGACACATAAGACCCACCACATCAGCCGATCCATAAATGTAATCATCATACTCTGCTTTACTGTGATAATCCGATTTGATTAAATCTAATTTCATGCTTTTCAAAAACGCCTGAATGAGATCATCAGAGATGTTGTATTTCTTCACCGTTTGCTGAAAAGAATTTAAGATGGGATTTAAACTAATCCCTCTGTCAATCGCTTTGTAGTATTCATCCTCAAACTCAGTGATTAAAATTTCTTTGTCAAAACCATGAAAAGTGTCGACAATTTCATCCGCAAAACGGACAAAACCATAAATACTATAAATGGCATCCCTAATACTGGGCGAGAGCATATAAACCGCCATAGAGAAAGAGGTACTGTAGTTTTTAGTGACTAATTTGCTACATTTAAAAGATACATCATCAAATAATTGTTTCATAATTGTTGTGCTAAAAATTGTTTATTAATTAACTCCGACACTAATTTTCCGGAAATCAATGCTGGTGGAACACCTGGTCCGGGTACGGTCAATTGACCGGTAAAATATAAATTTTTCACTTTCTTGCTCTTTAACTTAGGTCTCAAAAAGGCAGTTTGCAATAATGTATTTGCCATTCCGTAGGCATTTCCTTTGTATGAATTGTATTCTGATACAAAATCATTTTTACAAAAGGATTGTTTAAATAGTATAGTATTGCGTACTTTTTGTTGTGTTAAAGTTTCGAAACGATCCATTATTTTTTCAAAGTATTCTTCTCGGAGTGCTTCAGTATCGTTGATTCCGGGAGCTAAAGGTATTAGAAAAAACCCTGATTCCATTCCTTCCGGAGCTGCAGTTTCATCTGTCACTGATGGAAAATTAGCATAAAACAAGGGTTCTTTTGGCCACTGTGGTTCATCATAAATGTCTTTGGCATGCTGATAAAAATCAACATCAAAGAATAAGGCATGATGTGAAATGTTTTTTATTTTTTTATTGAAACCAACATAAAACAATAATGATGATGGTGCAAAAACGCGACTGTCCCAATATTTTTCAGAATAAGTACGGTGCTCCATATCCAACAATGTTTCCGTGTGATGGTAATCGGCTCCGCTTAGAATTACATCAGAGGTAATGATTTCTCCATTTACCTGAATTGATTTGGCTGTTTTATGCACTACGATGATTTTTTCGATGTTGGAATTCATTTGAAATTTCACTCCCAACTCTCTTGCTAAACTTTCTATACCCCGAACTACATCAAACATTCCTGTTTTAGGATGCCAAGTTCCCAGACCAAAATCAGCATAATTCATGAAACTGTAAAATGACGGGGTATCAGATGGCTTGGCTCCAAGAAATAAAACCGGAAATTCCAGAATTTGAATCAATCTTTCGTTTTTGAATTTCTTACGAACATCTTTACTGATAGTACTAAAAAACTGACCCACTTTCATGGCTGTTTCTACTGTTATTAATTCCAGTGGAGAAATCCCGGGGCGATACACTAAATCTTTGATGGCGATGTCATAATTACTTTTGGCCTCAGCCATAAATTCGTTTAACAGGCTGCCGCTTCCTTTTTCGATGGCTTCAAAAGCGATTGTAATATCCGTTAAATTATCTGCTATGGTAATAAAATCATCAACTCCATAGTACACGCGATAGGCTGGTGCTAATTTTATTAATTCGTAATAATCAGTGGTTTTCTTTCCAAAATCAGCAAAGAAGCGATCGAATACGTCTGGCATCCAGTACCAACTTGGGCCCATATCAAAGGTGAAACCTTCTTTTTTTAATTGTCGTGCTCTCCCTCCGGTTGTTGCATTTTTCTCATATACAGTCACATCGTGACCACTTTTTGCTAAATAGCAGGAAGCGGCTAAAGCCGAGAATCCAGAACCTATAATTGTAATTTTTTTTATATTCTTCATTTGTTTAGCAAATATACAAAATGTTTAAACAAAAAACAACTAGATCCAATCTACCAATTCAGTAATTGAACTAAAAAGAGTAATTCGATCTGAAAGTTCCTCTTCTTTTATAAACTCAATCATACGACCAATATACCATAATTCAGTCGTATCATCCACCAACTCATCGGACATTTTTTGAATGTATCCATCGAGTTGACATCTTTCTGGTTGTACTGTAAGGTAGGAAACAAAAATAATGGAATCAAAATGTTTTTTCAAGTCTTTCAGATTTTCAATAGGCATACTTTCTCCTAAATAAATAGTTTTGTAGCCATGCAATAAAATCTCATAATTCAGGTACATCAGACCTAATTCATGAATTTCATTCATAGGAAGTGACAGGACAAAAACTTTATCTACTTTTGTTTGCTTTAAAACTTGAAGTTTTTCGGTGTTAACTAATAATTTTTGTTTAATTAAGTAGCTGATAAAATGCTCGTGGGCTGGAGTTATCGTGTCCGATTGCCATAATAATCCCAGTTCATTCATTAATGGTATAAAGACTTGATGAAATACTTCCTTAAATGATTTTTCTGCAATTAACCAATTATAAGTATTAAAAAACAGCTCCTGATCAAAATTCATCATGGCCATTTTAAATTCACTTATGGCATGACTTTTTGCTGTTTTGCTCGAAATTATTTCACGTACTAAAGAGGGTATTTTTTCTTGAGGATAGGTTGCTATTTTTGAGATTTTATAGCCATAATCGTGTAACAATGTAATATTTAACAGTTTTTGCAAACTCACTAAATCATACAATCTAATATTAGTGTCGGTACGCATGGGTTGCAAAATATTGTATCTTTTTTCCCAGATTCGTATGGTGTGCGCTTTTATACCTGAAAGATTTTCAAGATCTTTTATACTGAACACATTTTTTACATTGTTTATCATTTATCGAAATTTAATGAACAAATGTAAAATAAATTTAATTATAAACTCTTATGATCACACCGAAACTTTTTTTAAACTCAAAACACCCCAAGATTCTATAAAACGGTACACTGCTGAAACTGATTATTTCTCGAATGCTACTAGCTGATTATAAAACTAATACACACTTTTTTTGGGATTAAACATTGAATAGCAAATAATCAATCCCTTTTAATAATAATAAGCCGCAGTTTCCTTCTTATTAAATGGCTGCACTTAAAATTACTTTCTGATTTTCAACTATTTTCAAAAGAAAAACAGCACTAAAAAAAGCTTTAGAAAAACTACTGCTCCATTTTATTCTCTTAAACATAAGAAAAGCCGTGTGAAAATCTGACCTTTTTCGCAACTTTTCTTAATAATGATTCCTATTATTTATTAAATTTATTTTTTTATGATTGTTCGGGTGATGTCGTCCTGATTATAGACCGTAATAAAATACATCTCACTAGAATAAGAACTTAAAACCATACTTGCCGCTTCCAAAGTTACTTTGATCTCTTGAACTAAAGCGCCTAACATATTAATACTTTAATGCCTCTGATGGGAGTAATACTCTGAATCTTCAAAATAGTAGTGATAGGATTGAGTTAAGAGCCCGTCAGCGGTGGCAGTTACCCAACTTGAAGCTAAATTATTATCCAGAGTGGTACTTATTAATTCGAGGTAACTTCCTCGACCTTCAGGAGCTAATGGACAAGACACGGAATCAAAATATTCTACTGAATCAATTTTAAATAAGTAATCACCATGGTATAATGTCGTATTTTAAAATCAGGATAAAATCATGTAAAAATCTGATTTAAAGCTGTTTTACTTAAAGTTAATTCTTTTGACTTTACGACTTTTAAACTTTCGACTTACTTACATGACAAAAAGCGGTTATAAATAAACAAATAAGCTTGACCCTGACCCTAACTAGATCGAGTTTGACTTTAAAATGAATTTGCAAAACTGAAATTAACGCTGTATCTTTACTCTCAAGACTGATGTTTCTCATTAGAAATATTATCTGGTAATAATTCTTTAATATACTAAATTTCAGTGTTTTTACTGATTAATTATTATTTATTGTATCGATTTTTATTAAAATATATTTTTGTCATGTACTAAAAAATAATAGCTACAATTTAATATCGTATTTTATTAAAACTCTAAATTTCTTTACTACCGATTTCACAGATTAACACAAATTAATTCGTCATTTAGCTTTAAAAATCGTTTTAAACCTTCAAATCTATGACAAAACTCTTTTTAATAATTGCGACAATATATCTTTCATGCTGCTTATTTCAGTATAAAATAACAATCGGACAGGTGAATAAAGCGTAATCTTACGCAAATTTATTTAACACTAGAGTAGCGATATCCTTTTTCAAACCGTTCCGGTGTATTCGTATTTTTTCTTAGTAAACCTATTGCATTTTAAAACTTAAAAATGATTGTTTATTCGTTTTAAAAAGTATAAACAACTAATCTTAAAATACTTAGACACCTAAAAACAACTAATTTAAAACACAAAATCATGAGCATACTCACTGACAATGTAATTCCAGGAAATCATGGTAAAATTTTTGGTACCAATGCGATCAAAGATTTAGATTTATTAGAAATTAAAGCAAGTCTGCTGAAGTTAGACGGAATAATAGACGTCCTTTTGAATACTGATCTTTTCCCTAGAGAATTTACAATACACACCTCCAAGATGATTCCTGTAAGTGTTATTCAAGATCAAGTACGATCAGTGGGGTTTCACGCCATCCCAAAAGAAGTATTTGAACTTTAATTTTTAAAGGTAACTTTTAAAAATCAACACTATCTTTAAAAAAATCAATATCATTTGTTTATTTCAAATCTATATCGTAATATTGCAATATAAATATATAACGATGGGAATTACTAAATCAGACCATTTCACAGACGAGCAAAACGAATTGGCAACTTTAGCCAAAGCCATAGGCCATCCTGCACGTATTGCTATTATTCAACACCTCATCAAGGTAGATAGTTGTGTGTGCGGTGATATTGTAAACGAACTGCCTCTAGCCCAGCCTACGGTTTCGCAGCACCTGAAGCAACTTAAAAATGCCGGACTCATAAAAGGCAATTTTGAAGGAAATGCAATTTGTTATTGCCTAAACGAAGAAGGCTTTAATAAAATAAAAGGCTTTTTTCAGCACATCAATACTTATTTAGAAAACAAGAAAAATCAATGCTGTTAATTTTTAAATTACAAAAATAATGAAACTATCCGAAATTAAAAAAGAGTTGATCACATTAGACAATGTTGCTTTTGTATTACCAAACGGAACCTTTGTTCCTGAACATTTCCATGTAACTGAAGTGGGTTTGATCACTAAAAATTTTATTGACTGCGGTGGAAAAGTTAGAAAAGAAACTGTGGTAAATTTTCAATTATGGGATGCCAATGACTTTGATCACCGCCTAAAACCAAAAAAACTTTTAGAAATTATTGCGCTTTCAGAAAAAATACTGGGCATTGAAGATTATGAAGTAGAAGTCGAATTCCAATCAGAAACTATTGGGAAATACGACATTAGTTTCAACGGAACAGCATTTACCTTAATCAACAAGCAAACGGCTTGTTTGGCAGAGGATCAATGCGGAATTCCTTCCGAGAAACAAAAAGTAAAATTATCCGAAATTCCAAGTCAAACCAATACTTGCACCCCTGGTGGTGGCTGTTGTTAATTTTAAAACTAAGATATGACATTAATCAAAACAAACTTGTTTCCAGAAATAGAAACACAAATAACTGCCTTTGGTTTTGAAGATATTTCAGTTGAACGCAAAATTATTTTGCAACCGCTAATTGACTTTATTCAGACAAAAGTAGCCCATCAACAAGAGATCAGATTGAATTTGATTTGCACACACAATTCCAGAAGAAGTCATCTGGCACAAGTTTGGGCACAAACAGCCGCAGCACATTTCAATGTAAAAAATGTATTTTGCTATTCTGGTGGGACCGAAGCAACTGCTTTATTTCCTATGGTTGCCCAAACTTTAGTACAATCAGGATTCAAAATCAAAGCAATCACAGCAGGAAATAATCCCATTTACACCATAAAATATGGAGAAAATGAGCCTCCTATTATTGGTTTTTCCAAGACCTACGATGATGATTTTAATCCGAAAAATGAATTTGCAGCGATTATGACTTGCTCTCAAGCAGATGGAGGCTGTCCTTTTATCGCTGGTGCTGAAAAACGTATCCCAATTACTTTTGAAGATCCAAAAGCATTTGACAACACTCCACAACAAGCCGAAAAATATCAGGAGCGAAGTTTACAGATTGCCACCGAAATGTTTTATGTCTTCTCCCAAATAAAATTATAAATATGTCAGCATCTACTTGTTTTCCCGCAGCAGAAAGAAAAAAACTAGGTTTCCTAGATCGATTTTTAACCCTTTGGATCTTCCTTGCAATGGCACTTGGTGTTGCTGTAGGGAATTTCATCCCTTCCAGTGGGAATTTTATCAACTCTTTTTCCAGCGGAACAACTAATATCCCACTCGCCATTGGTTTAATCTTAATGATGTATCCGCCATTAGCCAAAGTGAATTATAGTAAAATGGGAGACGTATTCCAAAACACCAAAGTATTGGGTGCTTCCCTGTTCCTGAATTGGGTGGTAGGCCCAATCCTCATGTTTTCATTAGCCTTACTTTTCCTAAATGGATATCCGGAATACATGATTGGAGTCATCTTGATCGGATTAGCCCGATGCATTGCGATGGTAGTGGTTTGGAATGATCTGGCCGACGGTAATAGAGAATATGCCGCTGGATTAATCGCTTTGAATAGTATTTTTCAGGTATTGCTTTACAGCGTATATGCGTATGTTTTCATAACCATTTTGCCACCGTATTTTGGCTATACCGGTTTTGATGTGACAATCAGTATTGGTCAAATTGCAGAAAGCGTAGGTATTTATTTAGGAATTCCATTTGCTTTGGGAATAATCAGCCGGTATGGTCTTATAAAACTCAAAGGCGAAACTTGGTTTCAAAACAAGTATATACCTTTTATTTCTCCTATTACTTTAGTGGCCTTGTTATTTACCATAATATTAATGTTTAGTCTGAAGGGCGCATTAATTGTGCAAATCCCCCTGGATGTAGTTCGGATAGCTATTCCTCTTGTCATTTATTTCACCTTAATGTTTGTGATCAGTTTTTTTCTCGGAAAGTATTTTGGTGCTGATTATTCTAAATCTACCGCAATCGCTTTTACGGCAACCGGAAACAATTTTGAATTGGCTATTGCAGTTGCAATTGGCGTTTTTGGAATCAACAGCGGACAAGCATTTGCCGGCGTTATTGGCCCACTGGTTGAAGTTCCGGCGCTAATTGCATTGGTAAACGTCGCTTTTTGGTTTAGAAAAAAATATTATACAAAACCCGAATTAGACCCAAAAACTGGAACCTCTTAAATGTTCCGCTACTAGAGAACTCAACTATTTTATCACAGACTCTCTTTTGTTTTAAACTTGTTTTAAAACAGTGAATCTGTGGTAATCTAAAAAACTAAAATAGAATTTAATCCAGATTCAAAACAGAATGAATGAAATTAAAAATGTCATTATCATTGGTGGCGGACAAAGCGGATTGGCTTGCGGATATTATTTAAAACGCAATAAATTAAACGTTTCTCTCCTGGATAAAGAAGAAAAATGCGGTGGTACCTGGCAACATGTTGGGGATAGCCTAACGCTTTTTTCTCCTGCCGAACACAATTCATTGCCCGGCTGGTTGATGCCAAAAAATCTAAAACTGATTTCGGGCTTTTTTATACACGCTAAAAAAAATTATTCTGCAGGAATAACCAGTTCTGAGGTAATGGCTTCTAAAACTTCAAAAGCAGTTTCTGCCATTTTATTTCCTTTGGTGTCTAATAATGGGTTAATCTCGACAAATTCGATACAAACTACTTTTTTGGTTTGAACAATTTGTTTGATGATCGCTATTACTTCATACTGATCAAAACCTTTGGAAACCGGTGTTCCAGTCCCGTAAGAAATCATATCACAATCCATAGAATCCACATCAAAAGAAACATATAGCACTTCACAATGCGATAGTTTAGTTAATGCTTCCGCGACACACTTTCGTAAACCGCGATACCGCACTTCATCAACTTTATAATTTTTGATTTGCAATTTTTCAATTTGCTTATCCTCCTCTTCTTCGGTATCCCGAACGCCAAAATATACCAGGTTTTCTGCCAAAACTTTCGGTCCCTTACAACCTATATTTTTCATGTCTTCCCAGTGCTGTTGGGTTTCCGGAGGCACTTCGTTATTCTGGCAACTCAAATTATCATCCGCAAGAGCCGCAGATAGTGGCATTCCATGAATATTACCGGATGGCGAAGTGTAAGGTGAATGCAAATCCGCATGGGCATCAATCCAAAACACCCCGATATTTTGTTCCGGAAAAGCTGCTTTTATACCACTTAATGTTCCTAATGCCGAAGAATGATCACCTGATAAAACAATTGGAAAATAATTTCCTGCTAAATTTTTCTGTACTGCATTACAAACTCTGGTGCATTGCTCCACTACATGCTCAATTCGTTTAGCCGAAGAACTTCGGTTTTTATCATATATGGATTCGTTGTGCGTTTTGACATCTTCAAACTCAAACTGATTAAAATAATCACTGTTTTGATTGATTGCCGCAATTTCGATAGCATCAATCCCTAAGTCGGATCCTCGTGTACCAGCACCTATATCGGATCTGTTCTTTATTAATTTTATAGATTTTCCCATTGTACTTAAAATTATTTGAAATCGTTTAGAGCTCGCTCAATTATACCCAAACATTCCTGTATTTGAGGTTCTGAAATTACTAATGGTGGTGCAAATCGAATTTTGTTTCCGTGTGTTGGTTTTGCCAATAATCCATAATCTCTAAATTTCATACAAATATTCCAGGCTAAATCAGATTCTTCACCACTGTTGATAACTATGGCGTTCAGTAATCCTTTTCCTCTGACCAACGTAATTAATGGGTTTCTGGAAGCAATTTCGTTAAGTCCTGTTCTTAAAACTTCGCCTAAGTACGCCGCATTTTGTGCTAAATTTTCCTCTTTCACTACTTCCAGTGCAGCAATAGCCACAGCCGCTGCAACAGGATTTCCTCCAAAAGTGGAACCGTGTTGTCCTGGTTTAATCACATTCATAATGGGATCATTCGCTAAAACTGCCGAAACTGGGTACACACCGCCCGAAATAGCTTTTCCTAGAATAAGGATATCTGGTTTTACTTCCGGTCTGCCTTCACATCCTTTTTTACAGTCACAATTTCCGCAAGTTGCTAATAATCTTCCCGTGCGTGCAATTCCTGTTTGCACTTCATCTGCGATAAATAGAACGTTATGTGCTTCACAAAGCGCTTTTGTTTTTGCTAAATATCCTTCGGCAGGAACATACACTCCCGCTTCTCCTTGAATTGGTTCCACTAAAAATCCAGCAATATTTGGGGTTGATTTTAATACATTTTCTAGGGCGTCAACATCATCGTACGGAATTTTAATAAATCCAGCAGTGAATGGTCCAAAGTTTTTACGGGCACTCTCATCATTCGAAAATGAAATGATTGTTGTTGTTCTTCCGTGAAAATTGTTTTCACAAACAATGATTTGTGCTTGATTTTCTGGAATTCCTTTTACCTCATAGGCCCATTTTCTACACAATTTCAAAGCAGTTTCCACTGCTTCAGCACCTGTATTCATGGGCAACACTTTATCAAAACCAAAATACTTAGTCACATATTCCTCAAAAGGTCCTAGTTGATCATTATGAAAAGCACGTGAAGTTAAGGTCAATGTTTGTGCTTGTTTTATCATTGCATCCACAATTTTTGGATGACAATGCCCTTGGTTTACGGCAGAATAGGCCGATAAAAAATCATAATATTTTTTTCCGTCTACATCCCAGACATAAACCCCTTCGCCTCTTTCTAAAACCACAGGTAAAGGATGGTAATTGTGTGCTCCGTATTGATTTTCTTTAGCTATTAACGCTTCCGATTTTGAAGAAAGGTTTTGTTCTGTGTGTGTCATGATATTCCTATTTTGATATTACAAAGTACAAAACTACAGATTTTTTTTAAATTGACAATAAAAATAAATATTTTGACTTTTTTAAAAGTATTATTTTAAATAAATTACTTAATTTACATTAAAAAAAGTCATTTTTTAAATATAAAATTCAAATAATAGAACTATTCCAATATAAATAAAAATAAGTAATGCGAATCAAGGGTTAAAAAATTAAGCTAATAAAAGCTGCTGCAATTTTTCCAAATAGATGGATTAGCAAACCTTT
>NZ_RYDI01000024.1:0-37632 GCF_003970335.1 Flavobacterium sp. LS1P28
ATTGAAGAATTTAACAATCAAATTAATTACAAAAATGTAGCTTAACTTAATGTGCAGTTTTTATTTGCATATCCAGTATTAGAATTGTGCTCAATCATTGTTGTAGAAATAAGTCCTATCCATTCTTCAACCGACAAATCATTTTTAACTAATCTACTTGTAGTTTGTGCTTGTTTCATAAAATTCTTTATTGTGGTAAAAGTTATCGAAACTTCATTGCTGAAAACTTCATTTAATTCAAGTGAAATATCTCCCAGTTTATTATTTAAGATATGAAATGTCATTCTATATTCAATTTTGGAAATACTGCTTGAATCCAACCTCATGTCAGTACCTTGTTTCATACTTTGCATTGCTTCCATGAAATTTGGATATCTGTTTTCAAGTTTTATCATATTATTTTGTTTTTAAGATTTCATATTATTTTGAAAAAATTTCATCAATTTCGTTGTTTGCAGATTTGCCATTAAGTAAGTCTTGAAAATTAACCAGCTGACTCATAGTGTCAATTTTTATAAAATCTTCGTATCCGTCGTATTTTTTAATAATTACTTCGAATATTCCATCTTCGTACCCTCTGAAAATTAAAGTGAATTCTTGTGTAAACTTATCGACATATCCATGAAATTTATAACTTTCTTTATCCATTACTTTAAACCTAACAATTTCTTTTTCAAATTCTTTTTCGTGTTCTTCATTCAGTTTTGACCATTTTATAGATGTAGAAATTGCATCCTTTAATAATTTTGCACTTGAAGGACCTAGTCTGTAAGCTTCTTTAATAGAATAGCTATCATTGTAGCTGTAATGTTGGTAAGTTTCAATGTAAGTGTCTTTTGTTCCTTTTGATACTGTAATTTTATCCTGTGAAAAACATAGTAAAGGAAAAAGGATAATAAATATTTGTAGTTTTTTCATTTGTTTGGGTTGGTTAATAATATTATCCCGTTTTGAGATTTATTAAAACAGTTTAAAGTAAGTAAGCAGTTTTTAGCTTCTAGTTCTTTTTTCTAGTACTTCGCAAATTTTCTAGTTGCGCAAGTCACAAATAAATATCATTTCCCCGTAATATTTCTAAAACAAGAAATAGTTCAAGGGTTAAGATAAACTTTGCGTTCATTTCTTATAATTTAATTATTTCAAATGAATTGATAAATTCATTGAATAGTTTATCTGTATTTTGTTTACTTGTAACTTGTAGCATGTAACTTTTCATTTTATGATGAAAATATACAGCTTTTGATTGTCTGTTTTCTTGAGAATTTTGATAATAAACAGCATCAATATTTTTAAATTTACCTCGCTGATTTTTTATTGCCATTTCATCGAATTTTGTTTGATAATAAGTCAAATCTTCTTGATTATGTTTACTTAGCTCTTCTTTATTTTGACCTTCTAAGACATTACTTAAATCACTTACATTTATGTTATAATCGATTCCCTTTACAAAAACATGAAATGGTTTTGAATTGTCTGATAGTCCGTTTTGTTCTAGTTGTTCTACTCTTAAAATATCTAATAATAATTTTCCTTTACATTTTATTATGAAATTTTCATTTTTAAAAACTTGAAAACCTTCTATTTGTGCTTTTGTTTCGTCAAAATCATTTTGAGTTTTGTTAACCAGAGCCTTTTTGAGTTTTATGGATTTAATACTTTTAGATAAATCATCATTGATGTTATTATTAAAACTAATAGAATTTAATAAAATCCTATTTGTATTATCTTGAATAACTGCATATACTATGTAAGATTTTAAATTCACCAAACCCAATCTTTTTCCTTTGTTATCCTTTTCATAATAGGATATTAAACCCTTAAAACCGTTAATTTCAAATTTTTCTTTTTTCACAAAAGTTTGTCCATTAAACATTTCTTGAGAACTATAATAATTAACATAGCTTTTTAACTCATCTTCAAGATTTGAAGCGGTTTCATTAGCAACAACAATACCTAAATAGGTATGTTCAGGAAATTTCCAACTGTTCTCCTTAAATTTTTTAAATTTAATTGGTATTTCTATAAAGTAATTTTTGGACAACGGTGTTTCCACAAATTTGGTTGGAGTTTTATTTCCGCAAGAAATAATTAGAATTATTAATGCTAATCCTGCTATTATTATTTTCATTTTTTTAAGTTTTTCTTGATTGTTTATAAACATGCTCTAAATATTATCATTACTATTACTGCTGCAATTCCATAAAAGATAACCATTTCAAGCATTCTTGAACCAGCAGCTTTTGTCGCCGTAACACTTAATTCTGCAATTTCTTTAATTGTTAGTTTTGCCAGATCTACTGCTTGTTTTCTGGCATTTTCTATCCATTTTTCTAAGATATCATCATCAAATGAATATTGTTTGTTTTCACTTTTTTGATTGTCATTAGTTTCTTTCTTTTCAAATTTTGAATATTCGATATCATATTTAGCTCTTGCTTCTGGGTCTAAAAGAATTAATTTTGCCTCGTTGATATCTTGCATTTTTTCTGTTGAATCGATATTTGGATTTTTATCAGGATGCCATTTTATAGCTTGTTTTTTGAATGCAATCTTGATTTCTTCTTCTGATGATATTTTATTAATGTCAAGAATTTTATAGTAATTTTTGAACATTATTAAATCGTTTTGTCTAATTTGAAATTGTCGTCTTCCTTCTTTTTCTCAATTAAACTATCTGGTTTTTTCCAAATTGCTCTTATTCCAGCTATAAGTCCTCCAAAGAGTATAATTCCAAAAATACCTGGATTTGAATTTCCACTACTCTTCTGGCTAGCAATTAATACTCCAAATATTAATAGGAAGACCAATATTGCTCCAATGGTTACTAAAATTTTTGTCATAATTAAATTTTTTATAGTTAAGATATTTTCTTTCTTTTAACGTACATAGCACGAGTATAATATGATTCTAATGCATTTGCTTTTTTTTGATTGACTAATTTCACAAGAAGAATTTGATTTCAAAAGGAATCCTTTCTTTTCTAATAGTTGTAACAGCCAAAACTTTCCTGCTATAAATGCAAGTATTAATGTATTTATCTACTCTAAATTGGTTTTCAGCTTTCCCCTTTTTGGTGTAGATTACTCTTTTAGTAAAAGTACTGAGTTAAGTCATTTGAGCCCCCTGAACTAACATTGTTGCGTTTCTTCTCAGTTGGAAAATTATTTTGATCATACTTAAATGTGTAATTCACATCTGGTCCATCAGCACTATCTTTAGTCCTGTTATTTGGAAAAAACATATCTTTGTAAGTGTCAATTAACAAATTAAAACCTAAGACATTTTTGAAAGGATTATGCTTATTGTCGTACTCGAAAATCTGTGTAACGGTAAGAATGCCATATAAAAAAGTTTCTATTTTAACTATATTTCCATTTACAATAGTTAATATACCTGCACTGCCTTCAGTACCACTTTGATTTAGTTTATAAGAAATAGTGCCATTAGCATTGTATGTATATGCGTAGGAGATAGTGCCTCCATAATTTCGTTTAAAAACTTCAGTAGCTAGTTTCCCATCAACATAAGTATATTCTTGTGAACTTTGAAAATTATTATCCACCCTTTCTTCAATTTTAGTAATCAAATTCCCTGTATATGTATAGTTAGCGACAAAACCTCCGTCATTGCTTGCACTTACAATTTTGTTACCATCGTATTTATAAGTAGTTGTGACAATATCATTGGCGCTGTAAGTGCGTATTTTTTTTTTTACTAAGACCTTAGTAATTGGTTCTGTGCTATTTGTATCAGTAACTGGTTCTGAAACACTTTCATCTTTAGAGCAAGATGTAATTACTAATAAGGTAACAGTAACTAAGCAAAGTAATTTTTTCATTTTTGTTTTCATTTTTGTTTTCATAATAATTTTATTTATTTACGTTGTATTCAAATAGGGGCAAATATGCTTATTGCATAATTGGTTTATTCAACGAATTTTATTTCGTGGATAATCAAAATAAAATAAGCATATTAATTAGCTTTGGCGGAAAGCTTCGACAACTTCGTTTAGCAAAAGGATTCACCCAAGAACAACTTGCAAATGAACTTGGTATCGAAATTTCCCAAATCAGCAGAATTGAAAGAGGCGTTATTAATACCTCTATTACTACTTTATATGCTATTTCCAAAGCTCTAAAAATTGATATTTCAGAACTGTTTGTTTTTGATACTCCTTAAATTTTAAATTAAAAACAAACCTATATTACTTTTGCTAGTTTCTTTTACTAACAAAGAAACGTGTATTACTTTCTTTCCACAATACCCACTTTTAGTGATATGTTAACAAAGTAATTTGTTTTAAAAATCATTCCATTACGGTTTTCCACATTCTGTGAAAATAAAACACAGTTATCTTTTACGATAACCACATTAATCAAATATAGAACAAATTTTGACTTATCATAAAAGATAATTAAGATTTGGAAAATTCCTTACAAATAAAGGTTGGTAAACGTATTCAGGAAATCAGAATTGAGAAGAATATATCTCAACAAGATTTGGCTGCGAAGTGTAACTTTGAGAAGAGTAATATGTCTAGATTAGAAGCGGGAAGAGCTAATGCGACGCTTTCAACTATAGAAATAGTTGCCAACGCTTTAGAGGTTGATGTAGTTGAACTTTTTAAATAGATAGATGTTTTTAATTTCTAAAAGCAATATCCCGATTAATCACAAGTTGAATGTTTAATCAAAATACGTTTCTTATTTTAATTTCACAGAAAGACTTATCATTGCTTCACTCACTTTCTTCTGTACTACCTTACCGTAACTTTCCTGTGTAATGACCATGTTTGAATGACCTAGTAACTCAGATACAATTTCCATAGGAACATCATTGTATAGGAGGACAGTTGAAGCGAATGTTTTCCTAGCAATGTGGTGCGTAAGACGTTTTTCAATTCCAGTTACATCTGCAATCTCTTTTAAATATGAATTGAATTTTTGATTGCTTATTGATGGAAATATGCGGTTACTATCAGTTGAGTATTTCTCAATAATTTCTTGAGCTTTAGAAAGTAGTGGAATGGAGATTTGACGTTGTGTCTTCTCTCTCTTCATTTGAATCCAGTTAACATCGTCAAAACCTATTTGGATATTCTGCTTAGAAAGATGTGCCATCTCAACATACGCTAACCCTGTATAACAACAGAAAACAAATAAATCTTTTACTAAAGCAAGTCTTGGCTGTGATATTTGTGTCTTTTCGACCGTTTCTAATTCCTCATGAGTTAGAAATATAACTTCCTTTTTTACTTTCTTTGCTTTGTACAGTATAAAAGGATCTTTTTCTAAAAACCCTTCAGCTATTCCAATTGTAATAAGCCTTCTGAATCGTTGTATCGCCTTGTTAATAGTAGACTGGCATTGATTTTGTTCTGTTTTAAGATAGTATTCAAATTCTGTTAGAAATTGCAAATTGATTTTATCTAACGAGATGTCATTCTTTTTATATTTGAATTTAATGAAACCAACAATCTGAATACAGGCATAATTATATTTCTTCCATGTTGCTAGTTTTAAGTCTTTGCCAATTAATTTAAAGATTTTGTCTAGATATTTTTGGAAGTATCTAACCACAAATTCACTTTCTTTAAAAGGTTTTCCAAGGTATTTATGGTAAATATCATCTGCTTCAAAATCATCTGTTTCCAATATAATAGACAAATAGGCGTTTTTAATTTTCTGCTTTATTAATTCTAACTGAATATTAGTACTTATAGCATCTAATGCTTTTGAAGTCGTTAATTGACGTTTAGCATCCCAAAACTTTGGGTCGACAAAGTAACCTGTTGCATTTTCTTTTCTGATACCTTGATAGGTAATCCTTACATTGACTGGACACAGCCCCTTACCGTTTAGTTTGGTGAGTTTGATAACAAACAAAATTGTGAAATTCTCTTTTTTCATAGCTAATTGATTTAGTGTTAATTAGCATACATTTTTGACTTGAAAATAGGCACCCTCGTAAAATTGAATGGGTATCCGAATAGCACCCCTTTTTATAGTTAAAAAGTTGACAAGTTGGCTATTTCAGAAAATCTATGAAATCATAGAAACCCCTGTTTTACTGGGTTTACTGCATAAAAAAAGCCCTTCAATTACTTGAAAGGCTTGTAAGAGTGGTCCCACCTGGGCTCGAACCAGGGACCACCTGATTATGAGTCAGGTGCTCTAACCAGCTGAGCTATAGGACCGGTTAAGAGTGTGCAATATTACTACTATTTTTCATGTACTCCAAATATTTTGACTTAGATTTCAATAATATTTCAATGATTCATTGCTTTCAAGCAGAAACTTGCTGAATAGTAGAATACTAAATGAATTATCCTAAAAACACTTATTTTATTTCCTGACACAACTCAATCAAAACGCCATTCGTACTTTTTGGATGCAAAAAGACAATTAACTTGTTATCAGCCCCTTTTTTAGGAATTTCATTTAATACAATAAAACCTTCTTTTTTTAAACGCGCAATTTCTAAAACTATATCTTCTACGTCAAAGGCAATGTGGTGTATGCCTTCTCCCTTTTTTTCAAGAAACTTAGCAATAGGACTTTCTGGATTGGTAGCCGCTAAAAGCTCAATTTTGTTCGGTCCATTCATAAAAAAAGAAGTTGTTACTCCTTCACTTTCTACCGCCTCGAATTTGTAGGCCGGAGCTCCAAAAAGCTTTTCAAAAACTTTATTAGAAACTTCTAAATTCTTAACTGCAATCCCAATGTGTTCTATTTTCCTCATTATTTATGTTTTGAGCGCAACGCTACTTTAGTTGAAAAACTCTACTACCACTGCGAATTATAACTACAATTATTTTTCAGTGTAAAATTAAACATTAAAAAGAAAAAACAAGGTCCCCACAAAAGGCAAGTTGAATTTATTACGCATAATAATTTTATAAAAAATAGCAATCACATGAATTATAATTGTTATTTTGTAAATTCTAATTATGATTTGATATGTTGAAAAACAATTTAAAATACGCCTTCTTATTATTGCTTTTTATTGTAGCTGGTTGTGCCAAAAGAGGCTCTATCACCGGGGGATTAAAAGATACTATTGCGCCTGTTTTGAAAATGAGTTTCCCGGAAAACTTCAACACAAACTTCAAAGGAGATGAGATTAAGTTGGTATTTGACGAAAATATTAAAATAAAAAACCTGAACAAACAATTGATTATTTCGCCACCAATGAAGAACGATCCATTGGTTTTACCCACAACGGCAAGCAAAACGATCACCATAAAAATTAAAGATACGTTACAACCCAATACTACGTACAGCTTTAATTTTGGACAAAGTATTGCTGATAATAATGAAGGGAATCCGTTAAATCAATTCAAATATGTATTTTCTACCGGCGATTATATTGACTCTTTAAGCCTTGGTGGTACTCTGAAAAGTGCGTATGAAAAAGAAGTGGAATCATTCGTATCAGTTATGCTTTACGAAGTCAATGACAGTTTCAAGGACTCCGTTGTTTATACTGAAACCCCAAGATATGTAACCAACACATTGGACAGCTTGAAGACGTTTCGTTTAGAGAATTTAAAAGCAGGGAAATATCTTCTTGTAGCCATGAAAGACTACAACAGCAACAATAAATACAACCCAAAAACAGATAAAATTGGATTTAGCAAAGACTTTATTACGATTCCAAATGACACTATTTATGAGTTAGAATTATTTAAGGAAACACTTCCTTTTAAAACATTTAAGCCTAGTCAAGCCTCAGGAAACCGTTTGTTAGTAGGATATGAGGGACTAATAAATTCTGCTGATGACAGGCCCAAAATAATTTTAAAAAACAACAACGATCTTCTGCCTACTGTCATTACTAAATTTCCAAAAAAAGATTCCCTTCAAATCTGGTACAAGCCCATTAAAGCTGATTCACTAAATTTGGCTGTAGCCAAAGGTCAATATGAATCGAAATTCAACTTTAAAATAAAAGATCAGAAAAAAGATACTTTAAACGTCATAGCTCTGCAAAACGGAACCTTAAAATTTAGAGAGCAATTTACATTAGAAAGTAATACTCCTTTAACCCGTTTCGAAAATTCGAAAATAAACCTAACCAATAACGCAAAAGATGCAGTGTCGTTTACCACTAAATACGACGAATTCAATCAAAAGCTATTTTTTGATTTCATAAAAGAACCTTCCGAAAATTATACATTTGAAATTTTACCTGGAGCGTTAACTGATTTTTTCGAACAAACAAACGATACTTTAACGTATAAATTAAACACTCAAAGCACTGCTGATTATGGGAATCTGACCGTGCAGTTGCAAAAAGCAAAACAATTCCCCGTCATTGTTGAACTCACGAATGCAAAAGGGGACGTTTTAGCTACTGAATATACCGAGGAAAACACCACAATAAATTTTAATTTAATTGACCCCGAGCTGTACACGCTCCGAATTATTTATGATGCCAATAAAAACAAGGAATGGGATTCCGGTAATTATTTAGAAAAACGTCAAGCCGAGGAAGTGATTTACTTTTCCAAAGAAATTCCTGTTCGGGCAAATTGGGACGTCAACCTGGCATTTGATTTAAGTCTTCCCTACATTCCGGAACCTAAAAAGAAAACCAACAAGAAGAAATAAACGTTACCTGTTTTCTATTTCAAAAGAATCTCTGTCATTCAAAAAACCCAATTTTTGTCGGGTTTCCAGCATTTTTTCTGGGTCTAATTCTACTAAAAACAAACCTTCTGTTTCTATTGGTTCTTGAATGTAATTCCCCAGAAAATCGACTGCTTGTGAGTGACCTATGTATTCATAACCATTTGCGTCAATGCCGATTCTATTGACACCAATAGCATAGCACATGTTTTCTATCGCTCGTGCTTTCAATAAAGCATCCCAAGCATTTGTTCTAATTTTTGGCCAGCTTGCAACATAAATCACCAAGTCATAATCCTCTGAATTTCTGGAAAATACAGGAAATCTCAAATCGTAACATATTTGAAGGCAAATTTTCCAATCTAAATAATTTACAATCGTTTTTTGGGTGCCACTAGTATATACTTTATCTTCGCCAGCTAAAGTAAACAAGTGTTTTTTATCATAGCACTGAATTGTTCCAGAAGGAAATACAAACACCATTCTGTTGTAAAAATTTCCGTTTTCCTTAATAACTAAACTTCCTGTTATAGCACTATTTGTAGCTTTTGCCAATGATTGTAACCATACAATGGTTTCGCCTTGCATTGTTTCTGCAACATCCTTTGGATTCATCGTAAAGCCCGTTGTGAACATTTCAGGAAGCACAATCAAATCTACCTTTTCAGTAAGAGCATTGATTTTTTCTTCGAAATAGTTTCGGTTGGCTTTTGGGTTTTCCCAAACTAAAGGAGCTTGAATTAGGATAATTTTCATTTTACTTTATTTTTTATAAAAATAAGAAATATCACAATACCATAAGTTCATTATATTAGCAAAAAAGAACTTTATGAAAAAGATATTTCTTGTATACTCTTTTCTGTTTTCTGTTTTTATTTTTGGACAGGAAAAATCGGGAGCGAAACAATTTTGGGAAAACCTACAAAAACAATGTGGGAAATCCTTTGAAGGAACAGTCACAGAGGGTGCAACCAATGATACTTTTCGGGATAAAAAACTGGTGATGCATGTCCGCAACTGCGATGAAAAAACGATTCGGATTCCGTTTTTTGTAGGAGACGACAAATCAAGAACATGGGTACTTGCTTATGATAACGATCGCATCCAGTTGAAACACGACCACCGCCACGAAGATGGCTCGGAGGATAAGGTGACACAATATGGAGGTACAGCGACTAATGCGGGGTCAGCAACGCTTCAGTTTTTTCCGGCAGATGAGGAAACCTGTGATTTGATTCCAAATGCTGCTGCAAATGTTTGGTGGATTACTCTTGACGAAACTTCTTTCACGTACAACCTAAGGCGCATCGGTTCTGACCGACTGTTTACCGTGAAATTTGATTTGACAAAAACAGTAGGTACGCCTGCCGCACCTTGGGGATGGAAAGATTAGTGTATAATAGATTATTTTATATAAAAAAACGCATTCAACTTTGACATTGAATGCGTTTTAAATTATTATGCAATCCTTGTCCTTTGAGTTTGACCTTTAGGACTAAATGTTTACCCTTTTAAACTGGCCGATAAATATTCTCTATTCATTCTGGCAATATTTTCAAGAGAAATTCCTTTTGGACATTCTACTTCACAAGCTCCAGTATTGGTACAGTTCCCAAAACCTTCCGCATCCATTTGGCTCACCATATTCAATACACGGTCAGTAGCTTCAATTCTTCCTTGTGGCAACAACGCATATTGAGATACTTTTGCAGCGACAAAAAGCATCGCCGATGAGTTTTTACAACTCGCCACACAAGCTCCACAACCAATACAAGTAGCCGCATCAAAAGCATTATCCGCATCTTCCTTATTAATAGGGATCGTATTAGCATCAATAGTATTTCCTGAGGTGTTTACGGATATAAATCCTCCCGCATGTTGAATCCTGTCAAAAGAACTTCTATCGACCACTAAATCCCTTATTACAGGAAAAGCTTTAGCTCTAAACGGCTCAATAAAAATGGTGTCACCATCCTTGAACATTCTCATGTGCAATTGACAAGTGGTAACGCCACGGTCTGGTCCGTGCGCTTCCCCATTGATATACAAAGAACACATTCCGCAAATTCCTTCGCGACAATCGTGATCAAATGCAACTGGTTCATCCCCTTTCATGATCAATTCGTCATTCAAAATGTCAAGCATTTCAAGAAATGACATGTCTGGCTCAATATGATCTATAGGATACTCAACTATTTTACCTTCTGCAGCGGCATTTTTCTGACGCCATATTTTTAATGTAAGTTTCATATTTTTAGTTTGAAAGTCATAGAGTCGAAAGTCGAAAGTCGATTGACATGGAGTCACTTGACTTTAAGACGTTAGACATTAGACTAAATTATTTATAACTTCTTTGAACTAATTTCACGTTATCAAATACCAACGGCTCTTTGTGTAAAATTGCTTCGCTTGGTTTCCCAGTGTATTCCCATGCTGCTACGTAAGCAAAATTCTCATCGTCACGTTGCGCTTCTCCTTCTTCAGTTTGGTATTCTTCACGGAAATGTCCTCCGCAAGATTCATTACGGTGTAATGCATCTTTAGCAAATAATTCTCCCAATTCAAGGAAATCGGCAACACGAGTTGCTTTCTCCAATTCTTGATTCAAACCATTCGCATCTCCGGGAACTTTTACTTCTTTGTAAAACTCTTCACGCAAAGCAGCAATTTCTACAATTGCTTCGTTTAATCCTTTTTCATTACGAGCCATTCCCACTTTGTCCCACATAATTTTCCCTAATTTCTTATGAAAATAGTCAACAGAATGTGTTCCTTTATTGTTCATGAATCTTTCGATTTGGTCTTTTACCGCTTTTTCAGCAGCAACAAATTCAGGTAAATCTGTAGATATGGCACCCATTTTAATGTCTGGAGCTAAATAATCTCCAATAGTATATGGCAATACGAAATACCCATCTGCTAAACCTTGCATCAAAGCCGAAGCTCCAAGTCTGTTAGCTCCATGATCTGAGAAGTTCGATTCCCCAATGGAAAAACAACCCGGAATAGTAGTTTGCAAGTTATAATCAACCCAAGTACCTCCCATTGTATAATGTACCGCAGGGTAAATCATCATTGGAGCAGTATAAGGATCTTCATCTACAATTTTATAATACATTTGGAACAAGTTCCCGTATTTACTTTTTACAAGTTCAGTACCTAATTTAGTTACTAATTTAGTATCATTAGTATCCAATCCTTTCACATACGCTTGTTCATTTCCGTACCGTTGAATAGCTGCCGCAAAATCCAAATAAACTGCTTCACCTGTTTTGTTTACTCCAAAACCTGCATCACATCTTTCTTTGGCAGCACGGGAAGCTACATCACGAGGCACTAAGTTACCAAAGGCAGGATACCTTCTTTCTAAGAAATAATCTCTTTCATCTTCTGATAAATCGGTTGCTTTTTTCTTTCCTTCTCGAATCGCTTGCGCATCTTCTAATTTTGCAGGAACCCAAATACGTCCATCATTTCGCAATGATTCTGACATTAATGTCAATTTTGACTGGTGGTCTCCTGAAACAGGAATACAAGTAGGGTGAATTTGTGTGTAACAAGGATTAGCGAAGAAAGCCCCTTTTTTGTGGATTTTCCAGGCAGCAGTAGCGTTACTTCCCATTGCATTAGTTGACAAGAAGAAAACGTTTCCGTAGCCTCCAGAAGCAATAACAACAGCATGAGCAGAGTGTCTTTCTATTTCACCGGTAACTAAGTTACGAGCGATAATTCCTCTTGCTTTTCCGTTTACGATTACTAAATCCAGCATTTCATGACGGTTGTGCATTTTTACTTTACCACGACCTATCTGGCGATTCATTGCTGAGTAAGCACCCAAAAGCAATTGTTGACCTGTTTGCCCTTGTGCATAAAAAGTACGAGAAACCAAAGTTCCGCCAAAAGAACGGTTATCTAATAACCCTCCATATTCACGAGCCAATGGAACACCTTGCGCCACACATTGGTCAATAATATTACCGGAAACTTCCGCCAAACGGTGTACGTTAGCCTCACGAGCACGATAATCACCACCTTTTACGGTGTCGTAAAACAATCTGTGAACTGAATCACCGTCTCCTTTATAATTTTTTGCAGCGTTGATTCCTCCTTGTGCAGCAATGGAGTGCGCACGACGGGGTGAATCTTGAAAACAAAATGCTTTTACGTTATATCCTAATTCTGCTAATGTTGCAGCAGCAGAACCTCCAGCAAGACCTGTACCCACTATAATTATATCTAAATTACGTTTGTTAGCAGGGTTTACTAAATTAATATGATCTTTATAATTTGTCCATTTGTCCGCAATTGGACCTGTAGGAATTTTTGAATCTAATGCCATTTATAATTGAATATTAATGATTGAAATGATGAAATAATGCAATAAAAATGAAACCAAAAGGAACTACAATTGCAAAAGCATATCCTAATGTATGCAACGATTTTGAATATTTATTATTAAAACCTACAGATTGAAAGGAGGAATTGAAACCATGCCACAAGTGTAACGATAACAAAAGAAACGAAACGCAATAAATTGCCGTACGAATACCACTTTCAAATTTATGCGTCAACTCAGCGAAATATCTGGTTTCGTCAAGCGGATTAACCGCTACATATTTATACACCATTTCAGGAACCCAGAAATCGTAAAAATGTAGTAGTATAAAAGCAAGAACTACTAAACCACTAACAATCATATTTCTTGAAGCCCAAGAGGAATTAGCCGCGCCGTTGTTCTTAACGTAAGAAATTGGTCTGGCACTGTTATTTTTGATTTCCAAAACGATACCCATTACAAAGTGAAATACAACACCTAAAATAAGAATGGGTTGGATTACAAACTGAACCAACGGATTATTTCCCATAAAATGAGAAATAGAGTTAAAAGCGTCAGGACTAAAAACGGAGGTGCTGTTTATAAAAAAATGTTGTGCTAAAAATAAAATTAAGAAAAGTCCAGAAAGCGCCATAGCGACTTTTTTTGCTATCGATGACTTTAATAATGCAGATTTTGCCATAGGAATTTGAATGAATTAATTTAAGAATCACACAAAAATAGAGCAATTAGTAGTGAACTACAACCTTTTCGTTATAATTTATAATCATTTTAAAGTGCTAAAGCTCCGAAGTTAATAATTTACTTAAACCCGGCACTTAATATATTGTAAATCTGTCATTTAGCAGAACAAAAACAATATATTTTAAAATTTAACGATTGCAAATGAAAACAATAATCCTTAAAATATTCACATTAAACGTATCATATCAATAATTTTGGCATGGTTTATTTTTCAAATTCTTAAAAAGTCACTAAATACAATTTTAACAACTTTAAAAAAATTGTCGTCAAACTCCTAAATTTACTTTTATAAGCAAAAAAACTAAACTAACATCATCTCTTTTGATGTTCTAAAAATACACGGGCCTAAAAATATGGACTGCACCAATGAAATGGCGAAATCTGTTTCTAAGTATATTCTACTCCTTAAAATGAATCCTGAAATTTCATTTTAACTTCTATAAAAAACACAACAATATAGACATTAATACCATTGTCAAATCGAGCCTAGTCGTGTTATAAAATGGGTTATTGTGCTAACACTTTATATATTTCATTAAGTATTGCAGGATCTTACTACTGTGTAACATAAAATAAAGGCTGTCTTCGTAATGGAGACAGCCTTTATTTCAACAAAGACTTAGTCTATACAAAATACTAAGCCTCATTTATTTTCCATAGTACTTAATTACAATTCCCACCGCAGTCTTGCGCGTTTTGATAATCTTCCGGAGTAATGGTGTAAACTTCGGTGCGTTCATCTCTAAACATTGGATTAAAAATGTTTCTAGCTTGATTAAAACATTGATTTGTTGCAGTACATTCTTGATAAATTACCTTTTTCGTGTTGTTAAAAGTAATCTCAATATGTGTTAAATTATTTTGAACCGAAGAACCCAAGAAAGGTATGTATTGCATTAAAAATCCGGCCCGTAGGGTGGAGTATCCGTGAAAGTTTTGTTGATTTTATCAGCGTTATTTAGAATTACTTTATTGGATATATTTTTCACACCATTATAATAAGGAATGATTTCTATCTCAACACTTGAATTATTTATAATAGTATAATTATGGTTTCTATCTCCTCCTTGTTCTGTACAGCTACTAAAAAGCAGTATGAGCAATAAAAATAGTATATTCTTCATATTTTTAGTCTTGCCAATTATTAAATAATTCTTCTGCAAAAATCTCAGTTGGATTATCGTATTTGTTTTTGATATTATCGCGCCATTCCCATCACGATCTTGCTCCCACTGGTGCTTGCTCTAATTGCGGTAACGTATAGCCACTCACTCGATCTATAGGTTTGTTATTAGATAATGCTCTACTGATAATTATTTACAGAATAAGGATTTTCTATTTTTTTTCATGTTTAATGTACTCGTTACGATCAATAGATTTAGCAGAATCCGCGGAGATTTCAGAATCGTCAGCACAAGATCCCAAAAGTAGTATAGAAATTGTTAGAAGAACAAAATTAAAAGGCATTACTTTTTTTATCAAGTTAATATATTTAAGGTTAATTCTTACGAAGATAAAAATTATTTAAATACAAACTAACCGTAAACGCTTTATTTACAATTAAATAACAAGAGTTTTAAAGTCAATTGAATTTCGCCATATATTTTTGAACAATCGCTTCCGTATTCTCGTTTCGCATTTTTTGCTCTAACTGAATTGGTGGCGAAGCACGTTCCAAACAATTTTTTACCGCACAGGTCTCACAGGTAACCCCAACAATTTGTTTTTTAATGGAGTCGTTTTCCATAAACTTAAATTTTTTCTTCACGGCCGGAGTAATTAAAATCCCTACTGAAATACTGCGGATACAATCTACCTTGAACGGATCCGGTGTTGCGGATGAAAAAACAAGATATTCATTTTTACTGTTTTCATAACTGGAGATTTGTGCATCAAAAAAGTGGTTTTTATTTTGCTTCAAAGACTCCTCAATTGTGCGTATCGAAACCCATCTTCGGCAGTAATGCTCATTCATTTCATTCGCATGCGGCTCCTGCTGATTGGTGATGTGTAATTCTTTCTTTATCTGATAGGTGTCCGTTCCTTTTTGATGGGACAATCGCAGGAAAAAAAGATTTTTTAACTGAAAATCTTTTGGCAAAATATTGGTCAATCTTTGGTAGAATGATTCCGGAGAAACATTAAACCCGCTCATCAAAGCAATCATTTCCTGAGGTTTCGGATCTGTTTTGGACAAAAATAAATTCAGTTCGTCTATCAGTTTCTGTCGTGGAATAAGCAATGCTCCCGCAAAGTATGAAGCATAAAAATTATTCAGAACTTGGTCGAAATTATCAAATTTAATCCAACTGAACGTATACAGTCTATCGGTGATTGCGAGATAATTATACGCAATTTCTTTGGCCAGAATAAATGCTTTTTGAGGTTCGTCAATATCTAATGAAAGTAACAAAGTCTTGCTTTTTGGCACAAAAATCGATCTCAAATCCCCCAATTGTTCTTGTTCCGAAAAAACAAGTTCTTTTATCGTATATCCGTATTCCTCCATTAATATTGCTGTGAGTTCTTCAATCGAAATTTTAGTGTCAATATTTACGTAAAATGCTTTGGAAAACTGCAACACCTTCAGCTCTAAATCTTCAAAATAATTAGTGTGCGCTTCCTGATACGAACGCAATGAAGCCAAGAAGAAACTCTCTCTGGTTAAATTATAATGTTGCGCAATCTCAATAATCGTACTGATAAACGCATTGACTTTTGCAGGAGCGTTAGCAATAATGTCGATAAGATCATTTTCCTGAATCCCAAAAATATCCAACGGGATCTCTTTCAGAATGCCAGATTTTAGGATTTCTCCAATGGGTGCCAGATTATTATCCAGTTTCAAGGAAACCATATTGTCATAGGAAATATCGAGTTTTTCGGCTAACAGAATAATTTTATCCGTTTTAGGATACTTTTTCCCTTTTTCAATTTCGTTCAAGTACGATTTTGAAAGGTCCGTGATTTTTGCCAAACCAAATAAAGACAGTTTTTTATTGGTACGAGCCTGCTTGAGTTTAAGTCCAAAAATTAACTTGATATAATCCTTTTCTATATTCATATTTCAAAGATAATGTAAAAAATATTTACGCCAAAAAAAATATTTTTAATTTTTAGCGTACGTTCGCTTGTTTTGTAAAAAACTTTTTGTAGTATTGCAGTGTTGAATAATTAATAATTATCAGCAAAAGTTTAATAGTATCAATTTAAATGTGTTAAAAAATGAATTTTAAAGAAGTATATTCGAAAAATTTGTTAAATTTTTCAGAAGAAACCACCGAGCAGTACCCGGAAATCTTAACTGATGAAGCCATGACTTTTTTGTCTTTACTTCATGAAAATTTCAACAAAAAAAGACTCGACCTTTTAGAAGAACGAAAAAAACAACAGGATTTATTTGATCAGGGGGTCTTACCCACTTTTCCTGCTGAAACAAAAAGCATCCGAGAAAGCAATTGGAAAGCAGCGCAAACACCCAAGGATTTATTAGACCGAAGAGTCGAAATAACAGGACCAGTCGACAGAAAAATGGTGATCAATGCCTTGAATTCCGGAGCAAAAACCTTCATGGCTGATTTTGAAGATAGTACTTCGCCTACGTGGAGCAACCTAATGTCAGGACAGCAAAACCTGAAAGACGCGGTGAATAAAACCATCACTCTTGAAGACAAGATAAAAAATAAAAAATACAGCCTGAACGACAAAACTGCCGTTCTGCTTGTCAGACCACGAGGATTGCATTTGCCGGAAAAAAATATTTTGATTGATGGAGAACAAACTTCGGGATCGCTAATTGACTTTGGTTTGTATGCTTTCCATAATTACAAACAACTTATTGAGGATGGAACGGCGCCCTATTTTTACATTCCAAAACTGGAACATTATCTGGAAGCGCGATGGTGGAATGAGGTTTTCGAATTCACGCAGGAATATTTGGGTGTAAATAACGGAACATTCAAAGCTACAGTTTTGATAGAGACCATTACGGCCAGTTTTCAATTGGATGAAATCATTTTTGAACTGAAAGAGCATATTGTAGGCCTTAATTGCGGTCGATGGGATTACATTTTTTCATACATAAAAAAATTAAGAAAAAATCCAATTTTCATTGTGCCCAATAGAGATCAGGTGACTATGACTGCCCCATTCATGAGTGCGTATTCCCAATTGGTTATACAAAGATGCCATAAACGAAATATTCACGCAATAGGCGGAATGGCGGCACAAATTCCGATAAAAAACAACGAAGAAGCCAATAAAATTGCTTTCGATAAAGTAATTGCGGACAAAGAACGGGAAGTAAAAAATGGTCATGACGGCACTTGGGTTGCACATCCAGATTTGGTTCCGCTTGCCATGACGGTATTCGACAAATACATGCCAAACCAAAACCAAATTCAGGTAAAAAGAGAAGACGTATACGTTACCGAAAGTGATTTACTGGAAACGCCAAAAGGAACCATTACCGAGCAAGGTGTTCGAAAAAACATCAGTATTTCGGTTTTATATATTGCTTCATGGCTCAACGGACAAGGCGCCGCGGCCTTGCACAATTTAATGGAAGATGCCGCTACTGCTGAGATTTCAAGATCACAATTGTGGCAATGGCTGCAAAACAAAGTGGTTTTAGATAATCAAAAAGTCCTGACTGAAAAATACTATCACCGACTGGCTATGGAAGAATTTGAAAAAATAAGAAAGCTCGTTGGAGATGAGAATCACGAAAAACAAAAATACAGATTGGCAGAACAATTATTAGATATTCTGGTCGTGAACGACAATTTTATCGAGTTTTTGACTATTCCAGGATACAAATACATTTAAAATTTCAATAAAATCAATTTCAATAAAAAATCATTAAACACCATTAAACCTTTATAAACACTATGAAAACTACAGAAACAAGAATTCAAGAATTAGTTACCGACTGGATTACAAACCCAAGATGGAATGGCATTGAGCGACCATATACTGCTGAAGAAGTGGTGAAATTGCAAGGTTCGTATCAAATAGAACATAGCGTAGCCAGAATTGGAGCGAATACTTTATGGAATAAACTAAATGCTCAGGATTTTGTAGCCGGACTTGGCGCGCTTACCGGAAACCAAGCCATTCAAGAAGTAGAAGCAGGATTAGACGCCATTTATTTGAGCGGATGGCAAGTTGCTGCTGATGCAAACGTAGCCGGCGAAATGTATCCTGACCAATCTTTATATCCTGCTAACAGTGTTCCATTGGTTGTAAAACGTATCAATAACGCTTTATTGAGAGCAGATCAAATACAAGTGGTTAACGGGACTGCAGACAAAAAAGAATATTTAGTTCCTATTGTGGCTGACGCCGAAGCCGGTTTCGGAGGAAACCTAAATGCTTTTGAATTAATGAAAGCGATGATTGAAGCGGGAGCAGCCGGAGTTCACTTTGAAGATCAATTGAGTTCTGCTAAAAAATGCGGTCACTTGGGTGGAAAAGTATTGGTTCCTACGCAAGAAGCCATCAATAAATTGATTGCGGCTCGTTTAGCAGCTGACGTAATGGGAACGCCAACAATTGTTGTGGCACGTACCGATGCGGATGCAGCCAACTTATTGACTAGCGATATTGACCCACGAGACGCTAAATTCATCACAGGCGAAAAAACAGGAGAAGGCTTTTTCTATGTAAATTGTGGTGTGGAGCAAGGAATTGACAGAGGATTGAGCTATGCGCCTTACGCTGATTTAATTTGGATGGAAACTAGCAATCCGGATCTGAATTACGCTAGAAAATTTGCTGAAGGAATTCACGCAAAATTCCCAGGAAAAATGTTGGCTTACAACTGTTCGCCTTCTTTCAACTGGGCTGCAAAATTATCCGTTGCTGAAATGGAAACATTCCGCGAAGATCTTGCGGCAATGGGATACAAATTCCAATTCATCACTTTAGCTGGATTCCATGCACTAAATACCAGCATGTTCGAATTGTCTAAAGCCTACAAAGAAAGAGGAATGGCAGGATATTCTGAATTGCAGGAAAGAGAGTTTGCTTTGCAAAAACACGGTTTCAAAGCGGTAAAACACCAAGGTTTCGTAGGAACATCTTATTTTGATGCGGTACAAAATACTGTAACAATTGGGAAATCTTCTACAACCGCAATGAAAGATTCTACAGAAGCGGCACAGTTTTAAACAGAACAACAACTATAAAAAAAACACGATTTCATCTGAAATCGTGTTTTTTGTTTTTAAAATAAAAGGACTGTTTATTTTGATTCGATAATTTCAAGATCAGTAACCACTTTCTCTTTTCCTTTTTGAATGCTTATTTTATTCACCGAAATTGGAAGGTAATAGTTGCCGTTTTTGGCTGGTTCCAATTTTAATTTTTTGTCTTTATTTTTCCAATTATCAGCAATTGCTTTGGTTATGGAAAGATCATATACGTGTTTGTTCAATCCTTTTACAGCCTTCACTTTCTGAGAATAAACCACTTCTTTCAAGCTGTTCTCAATTTGCAAAAGCACTTCTGCATCTCCATTCGAATAAAACCAAATCTCCGCTTTTGGCTCTGAAGCCTTAGCCCAAGAACTCCAGCTGTTGCCCCATTCTTTTGTTTTTTTTATCTTTTTAAGTTCGAAAACATGAAGATTTTCCGCTACAACTTTATCATTCAGTTGTTGCACTTGATCCAAATTGACTTTATAAATTGAACGACCGTGAGTTCCTACCACTAAATCTTTTGCTTTCTTTTGAATCACTAAATCGTGAACGGCCACGTTTGGAATTCCATTAGAAAAATCATCCCAAGATGTTCCTTTATTTAATGAAACATACAAACCGTTATCCGTTCCCAGATATATAACATTCTCGTTTACATTATCCTCCACAATTACATTCACAGGACTTGCAGGTAAATTATTGGCGATATTTTTCCACGTTTGACCAAAATCATCTGACATATAAACATAACTGGTAAAATCATCATTTCGATACCCATTCAAAGTCGCATACACTCTTTCTTTCTTATGTGCCGAAGCCACGACTCTGGAAACCCAGCGGTTTTGGGGCAAATTTCCCGAAATCTTGTTCCAAGTCGCCCCACCGTCTTTCGAAACATGAATCAATCCATCATCACTTCCTGTATAGAGTAACCCAAACTGCAAGGTACTTTCACTGATAACAGCAATTGTTCCAAAAGCAACATTTCCTTCTTTTGCTCCTTGCGTTAAATCCGGCGAAATAGCCGTCCAAGTTTCCCCTTGATTCATCGAACGATGCAAGAAATTAGATCCCATGTATAAAATATCCTGATTGTGTGAAGACAATAAAATAGGCGTTTGCCAATTGAATCGAAAGGGCTTTTCGTCCTTTTTTGGCTTTGGCGAAATATACTCCCGCTTGTTAGTGGCGCGATCAATTCTGTAATAATTTCCAAATTGAAACCCTGTAAAAACAATATTGGGATTCCTTTTGTCAATTTGAGTCTGCATTCCATCTCCACCCATCAAATTTTCGTAAGGATATTTTCCGGTTTGGTACCATTCTGAGGAATATTTATAATCACTTGGACCAACCCAAACCCCATTATCCTGCATCCCACCATAAATATTATACGGTTCTTGCTCATCTACATTTACTGAATAAAACTGACTCACTGAATGCGAATTACTTTTCACCCAGTGCGCTCCATCATCATACGAAATATTTAGACCGCCATCATTTCCATTGATTAAATGCCCAGATTTATTTGGGTTCACCCAAACAACATGATGATCCGCATGAACATTCTCTTCGCTTATGGAGGTGAATGTTTTTCCGCCATCATTTGATTTTATAATGGGCACACCAGATAAATAAATTTTATTGACATCGTTAGGATCAACTGAAATAACACTGAAATAATACCCGTATGAATAAAAGAAATCATCGATAAAATCTTGATGGGTCTTTGTCCAGTTTTTCCCGCCGTTACTTGATTTGTATACTTCGGCTCCAATAACTTCTGTTTCCGCTAAACTATTTATAGCATCCAAAACTACTTTGGCAGCTTCGTTAGGTTGCAAATAGCCGTTTTGAACCCAGTGTTTGATATTTTCGGCTCTGTATTTTTCGGTTAAACCGTAATTCTTTAAAATAGAGTTCAGACTTTTATTAGGTAATTTTAAGAATTCGTCTCCCGGAACAGAAAATGCAATTGGTAACGAATTACTTTTTTTGGATTGTAACGGTCTTTTAAATTGGTTGTCCAAAATGGCATACACATTTTCATCGTCATATACCGCTAAACCAATCCTTCCAACGCCTTCTCCAACCGGAAATCCGCTTTCAGCATTCGTGAAAAGTTTCCATGTCAATCCCGCATCTTCACTTTTATAAATTCCCGAAGTAGCACCGCTTCCTATAAAATCCCACGCTTTTCTGTCTTTACTCCAAGAAGCCGCATATTGAATCTTGAAATTTTTTGGTGAAACAGCCACATCTATAATTCCCGTTTCATCATTGATATAAAGGGTTTTACTCCACGTTTTCCCACCATTAGTCGTTTTGTAAATTCCTCTTTCTTCATTTTTTGAGTACAAATGACCCACGGCACCCACAACAACTTCATCTGGATTTGATGGATTTATCAAAATTCTGCTGATGTGATGGCTGTCGTGCAATCCCATATTTTGCCAAGTCTTTCCTTTGTCTTCGGATTTTAAAATTCCAATTCCGGCGTAAGACGATCGCGACGAATTGACTTCGCCAGTTCCTACCCAAATCGTGCCTTGTTTCCAGTCTATCGCAATATCACCCACATTTTGTGTAGGCGCCGCATCCATAATAGGCAAAAAACTCATTCCGTTATTATTCGTGTACCAAAGTCCGCCTGAGGCATAGCCCACATAAAACTCGGTTGGATTTTCGGGGTTTACATCTACATCTACCACTCTTCCGCTCATCACCGTTGGACCCACATTTTCGAAAGCAACATTTTGAAAAAGCGATTGTTTTTCCATTGTTTTTTTGGCTTCCAAGGCTTGCTGAATCGCTTCGGCAGAAACTTGTCCCCAGGAGACACTATGTGCAATAAGAGCCGAAAAGAGTACTATTTTTTTCATGTAAATTTATTTGAGTTGGAAAATTAATCATAAAAATAGTTATCTGAAAATTTTATCGTGTAATTAACATCCGTTTCTCTCAAAGTTAGTATTTTTGATTATTCAATATTATAAACAAATTGTTATAAAATGAGCGTAGCCAGAAATGGTATCAATACGAATCCTAACGCTCTGTGAACTACACATGATCCATAAAAAACAATAAAAATCAACACATGAAATACCATCAAATTGACAGTGATTTATTTATAAAAAACAGAGCAAAGTTCATGGCTCAGATGAAGCCAAAAAGCGTTGCTATTTTTAATTCTAATGATATTTATCCCGTTTCGGCAGATAGTACGTTGCCATTTGCACAACACCGCGACATCTTTTATCTGAGCGGAGTAGATCAGGAAGAAAGTATTTTATTGCTTTTCCCGGATGCGCCTTACGAGCACCAAAGAGAAATGGTATTCTTGAAAGAAACCAGTGAGCACATTGCGATTTGGGAAGGCGAAAAACTGACTAAAGAGCGTGCTTTTGAAGTAACAGGAATCAGAACTGTGTATTGGTTGCAGGAATTTGAAAAAGTCTTATTTGAGATGATGACGCACGCTGACACGATTTACATCAATACCAACGAGCATTACCGCGCTACTGTAGAAACCGAAACTCGTGAAGCCCGTTTTGTAAAATGGTGGAAAGACAAATATCCGGCACATGCTGTTGCAAAAAGTAACCCAATATTGCAACGCCTTCGTTCTGTAAAAGAAACCGAAGAATTGGATTTAATCCAAAAAGCATGTACTATTACGGAACTCGGTTTTAGAAGAATATTGCCTTTCGTGAAACCAAATGTAACCGAATACGAAATTGAAGCCGAGCTAATTCACGAATTCATTCGCAACCGTTCCAGAGGTTTTGCCTATACGCCAATTATTGCTTCCGGAAATAATGCTAATGTATTGCATTACATAGAGAACAATCAACAATGCAAAGCTGGTGATTTGATTTTGCTGGATGTTGCGGCTGAATATGCCAATTATTCCAGTGACATGACGCGTACCATTCCGGTTTCAGGAACGTATACCAAAAGACAAAAAGAAGTGTATAATGCCGTTTTACGCGTAAAAAATGAAGCGACTAAAATGCTGACAACAGGTACACTTTGGAAACAATACCATATCGAAGTTGGGAAATTAATGACTTCAGAATTGCTAGGTTTGGGTCTTATTGACACAGCCGATGTGCAAAACGAAAAACCGGAATGGCCCGCTTACAAAAAATATTTCATGCACGGAACATCACACCACATGGGGTTGGACACGCACGATTATGGAATCCTCACCGAACCCATGCAAGCGAATATGGTTTTTACCGTAGAGCCTGGAATCTACATTCCTGCCGAAGGTTTCGGAATCCGTCTGGAGGATAATATTATCGTTCAGGAAAGCGGCGAACCATTCAACATGATGCGCAACATCCCAATTGAAGTAGACGAAATTGAAGAATTAATGAACAGTTAATTCCTCAAAAACGTATAAGGAAATCGGTTTACAGCAATGTGAACCGATTTTTTTTGGGCGCTACCCAGCCTCCGTAAACTCCGGCTGCGTCGGGCTATTCGCTGCAAATGAAATTCACTGAACTCCTATAAAAATAAATGTACGGTGAAGTAATCCCTTGCGCACTTCAACGAGAAAATCTACAATTCCAAAACATCAATTCCAAAATCCATGGTAAAGCTGTAACTTTTTAATCATACTACCGACTTATTTAAAACAAAAAATATTTTAAACCATTAAGTAATTAAGAAAAATTAAGCTCTGATTCTAAATGAAACTTAATTTCTTAATGGTAAAAATCTTTTAAACAAAAACTTAAAGTACAGAAATCATGCAAGCACACGAAATAGACTACCACATTTACGGCGAGGAAATGCAATATGTGGAAATAGAATTAGACCCACAGGAAATTGTAATTGCCGAAGCGGGAAGTTTTATGATGATGGACAATAATATCCAAATGGAAACTATTTTTGGAGACGGTTCCGGACAAGAAAACGGATTGTTCGGCAAACTTTTAAGTGCCGGAAAAAGAGTATTGACCGGCGAAAGTCTTTTTATGACCGCGTTCATCAATCAAAATACTATCAAAAGCAAAGTTTCCTTTGCCTCACCGTATCCAGGGAAAATAATCCCAATTGACTTAACGCAATTTGCCGGCAAATTTATTTGCCAGAAAGATGCCTTTCTCTGCGCCGCTAAAGGCGTTTCTGTTGGAATCGAATTCTCTAAAAAACTCGGTCGCGGATTGTTTGGTGGCGAAGGTTTTATCATGCAAAAATTAGAAGGTGACGGTCTGGCGTTTGTGCATACCGGCGGAACATTAGCCAAAAAAGAATTAGCAACAGGCGAAATCCTAAAAGTCGATACCGGTTGCATCGTAGGTTTTACCAAAGATGTGGATTACGATATTGAGTTTATTGGCGGGATCAAGAATTCTATTTTTGGTGGCGAAGGATTATTTTACGCCACGCTTCGCGGTCCGGGAACAGTTTACGTGCAATCGTTGCCTTTCAGTCGACTCGCCGACAGAATCATCGCATCTGCTCCCAGAGCTGGCGGAAACAGTCGCGACGAAGGCAGTTTATTGGGCGGTTTAGGCAGTTTACTCAATGGTGATAAACGATTTTAGTTTACAAAGTATTTTGTCCAATTGTCATTCCGACAAAGGAGGGGTCTCATTATAAAAGTCAAGAATGTGATTTCTCCTTCGTCGAAATGACAAAACAAAAACACTTTTTGTTTACTAATTCTGCTCAAATATTTTTTTTAATTTTTATTGGCATTTTTTAGTCTAATCCATACAAGAATTCTAAAAAATAATATGACACATCTGTTTAAAAAAAAATTAAAGCCCTAATTTTACAGTCGTTCGAAACAAACCCAAAAAAGGGAAACAAATTCTCTTTAAAAAACACCATCATCTCCTATTGCGATATCAGGAAAGGAACCGCTATTATTTTGCCTCATGGTTTTCTAGAGAACAAAACGATGTGGGGTTTTACACTCCGAAACGGAATGCTTGAATTACATACAAAGAATGAAATGTTCAAAAACTTCTGAGATTGATCTTGGATTGGTAATGTGCTTTGGGGAAAATCCAGAATTGAAACGTATTATACATACAAACAATAAAAAACATAACAAATAAAATTAGAGATAATCTGTAAAATCAGAATTGTCCGCAGGCTAAATTTATGAAACTATTCATCACAGGAATTGGTACTGATGTAGGTAAAACCATCGCGTCAGCCATTGTAACAGAAGCTTTAGAAGCTGATTATTGGAAACCCATTCAAGCGGGGGATTTAGACAACTCAGATAGTCATAAGATTAAATCGTTTTTGTCCAATAAAATGACGGTAATTCATCCCAACGGTTATGCCTTAAAAACGCCTGCAAGTCCTCATTTTGCTGCAGAACGAGATGGAGTTGTTATTGATTTAAAGAAAATTAGGGAACCTCAAACAGAAAACCACTTGGTTATTGAAGGTGCAGGCGGTGTTTTTGTGCCGTTAAACGCTAAGGATTGTGTTGTAGATTTGATTCAGCCCGATTACAAAGTGATTGTGGTTTCCCGACATTATCTGGGAAGTATCAATCATACGTTATTGACCATTGAAGCTTTGCAAAACCGAAAAATTAAAATCGCCGGAATTATTTTTTCGGGCGATGAAAATAAGGCTACTGAAGAAATAATTCTGAGTAAAACGATTGTAAAATGCATTGGACGTATAGCACAAGAACCATATTTTGATCAAAATGTCATCCAGGAATATGCAGCTTTATTTCGGGAGCAGCTATTGAGTTTATAAAATCTTTGTGAAACTTTTTGCTTTCTCTGTGTATCTTTGTGGAATATATTATTTAAAATGACTTTAACAGAAAGAGACCGCCAATATCTTTGGCATCCGTATACCCAACACAAAACGGCAGGGTTGCCAATTGCCATCAAAAAAGGGAAAGGCGCTTTGCTTTGGGACGAAAACAATAAAGAATATATTGATGCGATTGCCTCTTGGTGGGTCAATCCGTACGGACATTCCAATACATTTATAGCCGATGCGATTTACAAACAACTCACCACATTAGAGCACGTATTATTTGGCGGATTCACTCACGAACCAGCTATTTTGGTAGCAGAGAAGCTAATGGAAATTTTACCTAAAAACCAACAAAAAATATTCTTTTCCGATAATGGTTCTACGGCTGTTGAAATTGCGATTAAAGTTGCCCTACAATATTTTTTCAATAAAGGAGAAAAGAGAACGGTGATAATTGCTTTTGAAAATGCGTTTCACGGAGACACTTTTGGTGCTATGGCCGCAAGTGGAATATCGTTTTTTGTGGAAGCATTTAAGGATTCTTTGATTGAAGTGATTCGGATTCCGGTTCCTGTTAAAGGGCAGGAAGAGCAAAGTTACAACGCTTTACGTCATGTAATAAAAAACAATAATTGTGCGGGTTTTATTTTTGAGCCATTGGTTCAGGGAGCTGCAGGAATGGTGATGTACGAACCAGAATCGTTAGATAAACTGATGCGAATTTGTCAGCAGAATAATGTGATGACCATTGCAGATGAAGTGATGACGGGCTTTGGAAAAACGGGAAAAACGTTTGCAACGGATTATTTATTAGAAAAACCAGATATGATGTGTTTGTCTAAAGCGTTGACCGGAGGAACAATTCCGATGGCGATTACGACTTTTACGCAGGATTTATTTGATGCTTTTTATGATGATGATATTAATAAAGCGTTGTTTCATGGGCATACATTTACAGCAAATCCTACCGGTTGTGCAGCGGCTTTGGCCAGTTTGGAATTGCTGCAAACGAATGAAATGCAGGCGAATTTAATTCGGGTCAATCAAAGGCATCTGAACTTTCAGGAGCGCATCAAAAATCATCCAAAAGTTACTGCAACCCGAGTGCTGGGCGTTATTTTTGCTTTAGAAATAAAAACCGAAAGTGCTGCCAGTTATTATGGAAGTTTACGGAACAAACTCTATGATTTTTTTATCGAAAACGGAGTGATTCTGCGTCCTGTTGGTAATATCGTTTATATCTTACCGCCTTATGTTATTACCGATGAGCAATTACAAAAAGTGTATGAAGTGGTCGAAAAAGCGTTAGAAATAGTCTAGTTTTTTGGCTGCAGATTAGAAAATCCGTTTTTATCGGTTCAGATCCGCGTCATTGGTGTGCTATTTTTCAGCAGATTGAACGCAGAATGTAAATAACTTTGCGACCTTTGCGAAAAATAAAATAACTTGTCAACAACAATCTCCATAACTGCCATAGCTTCCCTTTCTCCATTAGGAAATGCACCTGAGGAAATTTGGAAAAAATATCTCGATAAAAATCATTGTTTTTCCGAACATTTTTTGGATCAAAAAAACACATTTGTAGCCAAAATTGATGCTGATTCTACTGAAATAATTCGCAAGTTGCAACAGTCAGATAACAAATATAAATCCTTGGACCAATCGGTTTTGTACGCTATGTCGGCTTCGCGGCAAGCGATGCAAAATGCAGGCTGGAATTCAAATGACGTTTTTGGAATCAATATTGGTTCATCTCGCGGTGCCACGGATTTATTCGAAAAGAATTATCAGGAGTATTTAAAAACAGGAAAAGCACAAACATTGGCTTCTCCAACGACCACTTTGGGCAATATTTCCTCTTGGGTGGCACATGATTTGCAAAGTTCTGGCCCTGAAATCTCACATTCTATTACGTGTTCTACTGCGTTGCATGCCGTGTTAAACGGAGTGGCGTGGCTAAAAGCGGGAATGGCAGATAAGTTTTTAGTAGGTGGAACTGAAGCGCCTTTAACTGATTTTACGATTGCCCAAATGCGCGCCTTGAAAATTTATTCGAGTCGCGCAGAAGAATATCCCAATCGGGCTCTTGATTTAGAAAAAAAGCAAAACACCATGATTCTGGGTGAAGGTGCTGGGGTGTGTTGTCTCGAAATTGGGGAAAAAGAAAACGCCTTAGCCTACATCGAAGGAATTGGATACGCTACAGAAATTCTGGAACATAGTATTTCTATTTCGGCAGAAGCGACCTGTTTCCAGAAATCTATGAAAATGGCACTTCAAAATACTGATTTGTCCAAAGTGGATGTGATTGTCATGCATGCTCCGGGAACTGTAAAAGGGGATTTGACCGAATATAAAGCGATACAGAAAGTTTTTGGTGAAAGCCTGCCTTTGCTCACTACCAATAAATGGAAAATTGGTCACACCTTTGGTGCATCAGGGATTTTGAGTATGGAATTCGCTATTTTGATGCTGCAACACAATCGTTTTATCGGAGTCCCTTTTGCAAAAGCGCAAGCACAAACAAAACCGATTAGGAAAGTATTGATTAATGCCGTTGGTTTTGGAGGAAACGCGGTAAGTGTTCTTTTGAGTGTATAAGGATGCCATTTATAAGAGGTGTTCTTTTTAAAAAAGTAGCTACGAATTACTCTAATTTCACAAATTTTGGTAATCAGTGTTAATTGGTACGATCTGTTTATAAAGGTCAAGGTTTAATGGCACGCAGATACCGCAGATTTAAGCGGATTTTTATTTTTGTGTGGAATACCATTTGAATGAAATCAAATAATTCCATTGTCGGTTTTGGTTTTTTTTCAATGTGACTTAGAACTGAATCTTGGGCTAAAATGAATTGTTTTGGAGTAGCTTTTTCTTTTGCAAACAAAAAAAATCAGCGTTAATCGGTTTTATCCGTGTCATCCGTGTTCCAACTTTCCAGTTCTTTTGCTTTTTCGTAGACTAAATTACTTTCGTAGCCTTTTCGGAGCAAATAATCACAAAATTTTTTTCGTTTTTTCAACCGGTTTGTTTCCCGGATGGCCTCCCATTGTTTTTGGGAAATGCCGTCAAAGGTTGCGGTATATTCCTCATGCGTAATTTCTTTGAGTGCCAGATTGATATTGTATTGTGTGATTTTTCGGAATTTTAATTCATTGACAATTCTGATTTTGCCCCAAAACTTGATGCGGTGTTTTCCTCTGGCGAAACTGCAGGCAAAACGACTTTCATTCAGGAAATTACTACTGATCAGATGCACTACAATCGTATCGATTTCATCAGAGTCCATTTTCATGCTCCACAGCTTTTGTATTACTTCTTCGTGACAGCGTTCCTGATAAGCACAGTAGTGTTCAATTTTAGGAATGGCTGTTTTTAGGGTATATATGGGATTCATTTTTTTTGCTTTTGTACTTGTTCTTTATGGTTTAAATAGGTTCAAGAATCCTTATTGAGAATTTCAAAAATAAGATATTAAATTTAAAGTGTCGCAGGACGGGAAACAGGAATTTATTTTTTGTTGTTTTAGCTAGGAAAAAGGCTTAGGGTTTGAAACAAAGCGACTGTTATAAAGCCAGTTAAGATGGTGTGAATGATTTTTTAAGAGAAATGGTAGAAGATTTTTAATAGTTAAAACATGTATTTCAACAGAATATTTTGCGCTTGGTCGATTAAATTAGGTTTTATTTAAAATACGGAACGATATTACCAGAATAGTTGATTTTACTTATTTTTTGTATTTAAAAGAATTAAGGATTTAGCTGTAAGATGCTTAAATAAATATCATAACATGAATAAAAAATTACTTTTATTAATTGCATTCTTTTTTAGTTTTGGTTTAGGTTATGGTCAAGTAGTAAATTACTCTTTTTCGCAAGCTAGTGGTACCTATGCAGCTTTAAATGGTGTGTCGATTGTTCCTTGGGACGATTTTGTAAGCGCGAATACCATCGAAATTGGATTCTCATTCAATTTTAATGGAATTAATTATACTACGTGTTCTGTTAACTCTAATGGGTATATTACTTTCGGCACCACACTTTCTTCCGCTACAAGTTATACTCCTATATCTTCAAATACTGGTTTTGAAGGTGCAATTAGTGCTTTGGGAATGGATCTGTTTAGTGCTAATTCTCCGATAGTTTATAGTTCAATAGGAAGCGCACCCAATAGAGTTTTTGTATTGCAATGGACCAACGTGCGTCGATATGAGGGTAGAACGGCTAGAAATGGTGACTTCAATTTTCAGATTAGATTGAATGAATCATCAAATACAATTCAAGTAATTTATGGTGGTTGTGCTACAACTTACGCAGGTAGTCTGACTGCTCAAGTTGGATTACGTGGATTAAATAATACTGATTTTAATAATAGATTAGTAACTAATAACTGGCCTACATCTACTGTAGGGGTTAATAATACCGCTAGTTGTAGAACAGGTAGTGGTTCAGGAGAACTGCCGCTTAATGGTTTAACCTATACATGGACACCAAACCCTATCATAACTAGTTTTACACCAAGCAATGCTTGCGCTGCATCTGGAGTTTCAGTAATTATTACAGGAAGAAATTTTACAGGAACAACGGCAGTAAATTTTAATGGGATTCCGGCATCATTTACAGTAAATAGCAATACACAAATAACGGCTCAATTACCAGCTACAGCCACAACTGGATTTATAACTGTAACTACTTCTGGTGGGACGGGGACGAGTCTTAGTAGTTTTACGGTAAGTACACCTGCAGGAGATCAAATATCTTATGGTAATAATTCCTGGTTAGGTTATGTGTATGCTAATACAAATGGGAGTCCGCCTAGTAATGCTTTTACAACTACCTATAGGGGGTATGTTACGCAAACGGAGAATTTTGATTTAAATTTAGTTGACGGAGCGCTTTCAGGGCCTAATGTATGTGGTAGTTATACTGATAATTTTGCGGTACGATTTAAAATGAATAGAAACTTACCGGCAGGATGCTATACATTTACAGTAGGTGGTGATGATGGGTATCGTTTAAGTTTAGACGGAGGTCTAACGTATGTTATAAATAACTGGAGCGATCATTCGTACCAAGAAACAACCTCTACGGTTTACCTTAGCGGGGCTACTAATTTTGTGCTAGAATATTATGAAAATTTAGGGCAGTCACGTGTGCGGTTTTCATCCACATTTTCAGCACTTGGGATACCTGTTGTGGGAGCCATAACGCAACCTACTTGTGCACTAGCAACTGGAAGTGTTTCATTAAGCGGTTTGCCAGCAACTGGATCTCGAACCATTATTGCAACTCCAAATACAGCAGGCTTGACAGGGTTAACGGGAACGGGAGAAATTACAACTGTTGGAGGTTTGGTAGCAGGAACAACCTATACATTTGCAGTTTCAAATGGAACGTGTACGTCCTCAGTGAGCTCTAATGTTGTAATCAAGCCATTGCCATTGGTAGCTTCATTCAATGGGACTTGGACAAATGGTCCGCCAACTATTGAACAAAGCATCGTTTTTTCAGGTAATTATACCTCCATTGGAAACCTAGAAGGCTGCGATTGCACTGTAAACGCTGGAGTTAAGGTATTGGTCAAAACAAACCATGCTTTGAAAATAACGAATGCCGTAAAAGTAAATACAGCTCTGGGTACCAGTCTGACATTCGAAAACAATTCGAGTCTGGTACAAGTCAATAATGATGCGGTAAATACAGGAATCATTACCTATATTCGAAACAACAACATAACTCGGGAGACGGATTATACGTATTGGTCCTCACCTGTAGCAGGGCAAAAATTGTATGATGTCTCCCCTAAAACACCTTCGGATTACTTTTATTCATTTGATGCAGTTGTTGACAATTGGAATCATGAGGATTCAATGAATGTTATGGCAATAGGAACGGGTTATATTATCAGAGGGCCAAATTATGGTACGACACCACCTCCATTATTTTATGAGGCACCTTTTGTAGGAAAACCAAACAATGGTAAAATAGAGCTTCCCGGAATTATTGCAGACCGATCGTATCTTTTGGGAAATCCATATCCATCAGCATTAAATGCAAATACGTTTATAAATAATAATAGTGATGTGCTAGATGGGACGCTTTATTTTTGGACACACATGACTCCAATAGGAACAGCTGTCTTTAATCCCGGAACGGGAGTGTTCGCGTATTCATCAAATGATTATGCTACCTATAATCTTACGGGAGGGGTTGCGACTAATCCAGGGAGTGCAACATCACAAAACGTTAGTGATAAACCAAGTGGTAATATAGCGGCAGGCCAAGCCTTTTTTACCAGTAGCAGACTTGCTCCAACAAAAAATAGTATTGTATTTGATAATTCTATGCGAGTAGGTTTGAACGAAGCAATATTGGATAATTCGCAGTTTTTTAAAGTTAAAAATGCTGCAAAAAAGACAAATACAGTAGAGAGACATCGGGTTTGGCTAAACCTTACCAATACGGAAGGTGCTTTCAAGCAAATACTGGTTGGGTATCTGGATGGTGCTACTAATGAGTATGATTCTTCTTTTGACGGACTAAGTTATAACGGAAACGAGTTTGTTGATTTCTATAGTGTTATTAGCGATGAAACGTTAGCCATACAAGGAAGGGCTTTACCTTTTGATGAAAACGATATTGTGCCATTGGGATATAGTTCTGTAATTCAAGGTAGTTTTTCAATTGGTATTGATGAGGTCGATGGGATTTTTAGTTCTCAGAATGTTTACCTTGAAGATAAAAGTAACAATAGTATTTATGATCTAAAAAAAGCAGTTTATACTTTTAGCACTGAAAAAGGAACCTTTAATGATCGTTTTGTATTGCGTTATACGGACAGGACATTAGGAGTTGGCGATTTTGATACTGCCGCGATGCAGGTTTTAGTATCTGTAAAAAACAAGCAGATAAAAATCAACTCATCAGTAGAAACTATTGATAAAGTTTTTATTTATGATGTGCTGGGCAAGCAAATTTATAAAAAAACAAATGTTGATAACACTGAATTAGTAATCCCAAATTTAGGATCAAGTGAGCAAGTTCTAATTGTAAAAACAGTGTTGCAAAATGGAGAGACAGTTACAACAAAAACGGTGTATTAAAAGCATCATACAACAATACATTCCAAGCCCATTTTGTGTAAACAAAGCGGGCTTTTTTTGTTTAAATAGTTTTTTGAAGCTATTTGTATGTTGATTTGCTCTTGTTTTTGGACAAAACTACCAATTAATTTTAAAAACGGTTCTCGATACACGTCACTTCAAATGCGAAGCGTATCGAGAAGTTTTGTTTCGTTTTGCTACACAAAAAAATATGCGAACTGACGTTTTTAATAATTGTACCCAACGGGTTGTACTAGTCCGAATGAATACCGAATGTTTCTTTTGACATAAATTTCCAAAAATTGATTGCATCATTATATTGAAAATCGGTGCTAAGCTGTGGGGTCTGTGTCCATTTTTAAAAAAAAATAGAGGAATACCGACAAGCATATGAAAAAAACAAGAGCCTAATTCAGTGTGTTATTTTTAGTTTAAATATCACTAAATGTGGGTATTGTGATTGCAAAAGATTGTATTTACTTTTATAAAGTTATCGCTGATATTTCTTTATCAAATGAATTTCAACAAAAAAAGCAACAAAAAAAGCAACAATTTAAAACAACCCATATGGCACGTAATCTTTTAGTACAGTCATGAATTTTCGGAGAGCTCAAGCAAACACCGGAAATTCAATTTTAGACATCAAAATACGACACTTTACTATTTTTTTCTTCTTCCTTTTTATTAATGTAGCTTTTTCACAACAAGGAAAGTCAGATGTTGCATTCAACACGTATGATGACGGTTTGCAAGGCGACGGTTTTGATGGAACCATAAGAACTGTTGTTTTGCAAACGGATGGGAAACTAATTGTTGGAGGTGATTTTTTAAATTTTAATGGGGCTTCAACTCCATATTTGTGTAGGTTACTGCCGGACGGTTCCAAAGATCTTTCGTTCAATTTAGGTTCGGGCATCGAAGGCAAAGTATATTGTTCCTTAATACAACCGGATGGGAAGATTATTTTAGGCGGTTCTTTTGTAACCTTTAACGGTGTAAATGTTGCAAAACTAATCCGTTTAAATGCTGATGGAACTAGAGATGTAACTTTTAACTCTTCTGCTGGGACTACCAATAATATAATATATTCATGCGATTTGCAATCAGATGGTAGTATTGTAATTTGTGGCAGTTTTACCGGTTACAACGGAGTTCCCGCACCTAGGGTAGCTCGAATTTTGCCTAATGGAAATATTGACACAGGCTTTGCAATAGGTAGTGGCGCTGGCTCCCTTGTTGAAGAAATCAAAATTCAAGCTGATGGTAAAATAATTTTGGGAGGATCTTTTACTTCCTTTAATGGAACTGCTTGCGGCAGAATAATTCGATTGAATAGCAATGGGACTGTTGACGCTACTTTTGTTCAAGGAGCCGGTTTTGATGATGATGTGTCAGCACTCGCGACACAAGCGGATGGGAAAATTTTAGTAGGGGGTGTTTTTTTAAATTTCAATGGTGTTAAAACCAGTAGAATAATTCGTTTGAATAGTGATGGCTCGCTTGACGCTACTTTTAGCACTGGCTCAGGGTTTAGTGGGGGTGTTGTAGCGGTTGTGAAACTAAATCCGGCTGGAGGTGTTTTGGTTGGGGGATCTTTTACGGGGACTTATAATGGAACAGCTGTTAATAGATTAGTTTTACTGGAAGCAAATGGAGTTATTAATCCTGCCTTTGATATTGGGGCAGGCCCGTTTTCGGCATCCGTTCTTGATTTAGCTACTGCATCTGATGGTTCTTGGTACGTTAGTGGGTCGTTTTCTATTTTTGATTCCCAAAATCAAGGACGTTTGGCGCGAATTGATGCCTTTGGCGCTTTAGACATTGGATATCTTACTGCTGGAGTTGGTTTTGATAATTCTGTTTTAAAAGTAAATGCGTTATCAGATAATAAAACGATGGTTTTTGGAAATTTCACCAAATTCAACGGAACGATGTGCAACCGAATTGCAAGGTTATCAGAAGACGGAGCAATTGATGTTTCTTTTAATAATTCTGGTGCTGGAGCCAATAATTCTATAAAAACCGCTATTGTACAACCGGATGGCAAAGTTGTTATTGCAGGTGTTTTTACATATTATAATGGTGTCGTAAGGAACAGGATTGCCAGGGTTCTGGCAAATGGAGACATTGATGCGGTTTTCTCTATTGGAACCGGATTTAACAATCAGGTGTATGCTTTGGCGGTACAACCTGATGGAAAAATAATTGTCGGTGGAAATTTCACAAGTTACAATGGGGTTTTGAAGAATAGAATCGCTCGATTATTACCCGATGGAACTTTAGACACCAGTTTTAATACCGGTTCTGGAGCTGATGCTATCGTAGAAAATATTTTATTGCAACCCGATGGAAAAATTGTTTTAGGCGGCCAGTTTTCTTTTTTTAATGGGATTTCGTATAATCGGATGGTTCGCCTGAATGCGGATGGAAGCATAGATCCTGGATTTTCTATAGGAACTGGTTTTGACAAAAATGTGTATGCGATAGCACTACAATCAGATAATAAACTGATTGTTGGTGGGACATTTACAACATATAAAGGCGTTTCCGCAAAAAGAGTGTTGCGATTGAACAGTGATGGGAGTTTAGATACCACTTTTGCAACGGGATTGGGATTTAGTAATGGAGAAATTAGAGCAGTTTTAGTCCAGCCCGATGATCGCTTATTAATTGGCGGAACGTTCTCCGGTACATACAACGGGACAGTTGTGAGGCGAATGGTTCGGTTGCTAGCAACGGGAGATGTTGACACGACATTTTCGGTAAATTTGAATAATACGTTGTTTAGTATTTGTTTTACTCCCAATAATAAAGTGCTTATTGGAGGAAACTTCAATTCGGTTTCAGGTGTAACTAAACATCGAATAGCCCGAATTAAACTCTGTTCCAATAGCTCCGTTTGGAATGGGAGTTCCTGGAATAATGGAATACCATCTGCTGAAAAGACACTGCTTTTTCAGGGAAATCACCCCTCATTTACAACAGTAAACTCCTGTTCTTGTTTCATTAGTGCAGGGAACACGGTTACAATTCCGGCAGGAAATACGTTAGGATTGGTTTTCGATTATTCTGGTTCAGGCACATTAATTTTAGAAAACAATGCGGCATTGTATCAATATGAAGATCAGGTAAGTAATTCCGGAGTGATTCAATTAAAAAGAAAAACAACGCCCATTCTCCTCACAGATTATACCTATTGGTCTTCGCCTGTTTTAAATCAAAAACTGATTGATGTTTCTCCTGATACGCATTGGGATAAGTTTTATTCCTTTGATGCTTCAAGGAATTCATGGGCTAATGAGATTTCAACAAACGTAATGTCAGTTGGTAAAGGATATATTATTCGTGGTCCGAAAACTTTTTCAGAAACGAGTGCAGCAAATTATGAAGCTATTTTTGCGGGAGTTCCCAATAATGGGTTGGTGTCAGTGCCAATTGCGGCCACAGGTACGTCAAATTTGATTGGCAATCCGTATCCTTCAGCGATTAACGCAGATTTGTTTATAATTGCAAACAAAGAAACTATGGATGGAACTATTTATCTCTGGACACACAATACGGCTATTAATAAGAACGTGTATACTTCAGATGATTATGCGGTGTATAACTTATTGGGAGGCGTTGGTACGAGTGCTGCAACTAATTCAGGCGTTAATAATACTAAGCCAGACGGGAAAATAGCTTCAGGACAATCTTTTTTTATGACGAGTATCAATGGTGGTGGGACAGCTATTTTTAATAACAGTATGCGTGTGATTGGTCAAAACGCTAGTTTTTTTAAATCAAGTGCCACTAGTGTCCACTAAAAAATAAAACAAGTTCTTTGAAATTATTGTAAATCTGTATTTTAAGAGTCATTTTTGAGCG
>NZ_RYDI01000025.1:0-36271 GCF_003970335.1 Flavobacterium sp. LS1P28
AATACTTTCTCCTGTAAATTTTTCCATACTTTAAATATACATAAAAATCATAAGTATTTATCGGAACACCTCAATAAAGATATTTTAGACAAAAGCAATACTTTTTTTTTACATCCTGACTATTTAGAAAATTGCAAAACTTATTTAAGTGAAGCAATTGAAACCGGAAAAAATGAAGGTGAATTTACCTATAGAATTCTTCATCAGGAAGGTTATTATGTTTGGCATTCCACACGTTTAAAATTATCTCAAAAAAATGGTCTGCCAATTTTTATAGGAAACTGTAGAGACATTACGGAGTATATTGAAATTCAACAAAAGCTAGTATTACAAAAAGAATTTTATGAAAAAATATTGGACAGGCTCCCAACGGATGTCGCCGTTTTTGACAGCAGTCATACCTACACGTATTTAAATCCAGCCGCTATAAAAAAAGAGGAGCTACGAAAATTCATTATAGGAAAAAACGATTTTGAATATGCAAAACATACTGGCAGAGATGATGCCTTTGCAAAAACAAGACGCATCCATTTTCTAGAAGCCATAGAATCCAGGAATACAATTGAGTGGGAGGATACTATAGAACATCTTGATGGCACAAAAACCTATCATACCCGAAAACTAACTCCTGTTTTTCATGAAGATGAAACCCTAGAAATGATGATAGGATTTGGTGTAGATATCACTGAAAGTAAAAAAACCCAGCAAGAAATTATTAAAAGCAGACAGCTTACTAAAAGTATAATCTACAATATAGCTGTGGGAATTATAGTCCAAGGCCCTGACTCAGAAATATTAGAAAACAACAAAGCAGCCTGCGAAATGCTAGGACTCACAGAAGACCAATTACTTGGAAAAACATCCTACGACGAGCACTGGAAGACAATTCATCTTGACGGTACTTTATTTAAAGTGGAGGATCATGCAGTCCCTCAAGCAATCCAGACACTAAAGCCAATAAACAATGTCATTATGGGAGTCTATAATCCCACACTTAAAAATTTAGTATGGTTGTTGGTTGATGCCGTACCCGTACTTGGAAAACACAATGAATTACTTTTCGTAATATGTTCCTTTATTGACATATCGGCACAGAAAAAAGCAGAAGATGCTTTAAAAGAAAGTAACGAGCGCTTTTCTTATTTTAGCAAGGCTACTTTTGATGCCATTTGGGATTGGGATTTGACCACTGACAAAATTTATGTCGGAGATGGGTTTAAAACGCTTTTTGGTTATACATTTAAGAAAAATGTACTAGCAGCTAGTTTGCTTAATAATTTTTTACATCCGGATGAGAAAAAAGCTGTTTTTGAAAGTCTAGATGTGGCTGTTAAAAGTCAAAATAATGTATGGTCCCATGAGTATCGTTATAAAAAAACAGATACTTCCTATGGATTCGTAAATGACAAGGCCATAATCATTCGAAACAATGAAGGTAAAGCCATACGGATGATTGGTGCAATGCAAGAGATCACTAAGGAGAAGATACTCAAAGATGAATTACAACAAAGCCAAGAACAGTTTAAAGATGCTTTTGAATATTCGGCAGCAGGAATGGCGTTAATAGACATTGATGATAATTTTGTAGAAGTCAATGAAAAACTTTGTGAAATATTAGGCTATTCTAAAAAGGAATTTGCGTCCTTAACCTCTCAAGAAATAACTTATCCAAAAGATTTAAAAAATGATTTTATTTTGAAAGAGCAATTAAATTCCGGAAAAATCTCTAATTTCAATTTAGAAAAAAGATTTATTCATAAAAATAAATCTGTCATTTGGATGTATATATCTGCTTCAATAATTAAAAGCAGTCGAAACAAAACGAAGCGTCATATTTTCCAGATGATCAATATAACAGATCGGAAAAGGATTGAAAAACAAAACAAAATATTATCCGAAGAAAATAACAGGATCAAAACCATTCAGCTCAACAAAGCTAAAAATTTATACCGTCTTTTAGCTGATAACACCGTTGATTTAGTTTGCTTGCATAATACAGACACCTCTTTCAAATACGTTTCTCCTTCTATTGAAAAACTATTAGGATACACCCCACAATCTTTAATAGGGAAATTTCCTGTAGATTATGCCCATCCTGACGATATTGAGGAACTTCAAAGTCACATCATAGGCTTTCTAACAGAAATGGAAGACATAGCAATTCAGATCCGGTTTAGAAACATAAGCGGCGATTATATTTGGTTTGAAATTAAGGCCAATTTAGTTAAAGAAAATGGTGTTACAATTAGCTTTCATTCCTCAAACAGAGAAATTACCACCCAAAAAGAAGCCGAAGAAAAAATTGAAAAAGCATTACTGAAAGAACGCGATTTAAATGATCTTCGCACGAATTTAGTATCCACAATTTCACATGAGTTCAGAACGCCTATGACAACCATCAGAACTAGTGCTGAACTAATAAGTCTTTACTTAGAACATGAAAAAATAGAAAATGCTCCCCGTTTGCAAAAAAGAATTGATTGTATTATTGAAGAAATTGATCGCATTGTTCAATTGATGAATGCCGTGCTAACGATCTCAAAAGAGGACTCCGGAAAAACGAATTTCGATCCTACCGAATTTGATTTAAAACAAATTTGCCTGGATGTGATCGAAATAAGTTATCCCGATCAATTAATTGGAAGAAAAGTTCAAACCTCCATCAAAGGCGATAATTTTCGAGTTATGGCAGATCAAAAACTGATGGAATATACTATTTTCAACTTATTAAACAATGCCTTTAAATATTCAGAAGGCTTTGGTGATATTGAGCTAAATTTATGTGTCATCGAAAAAACTATTTGTTTAGAGATTATTGATTTAGGTATTGGAATTCCAGCCGAAGATCAACCAAAATTATTCAATACTTTTTTTAGGGCCAGTAATACCGATGGAATCCAAGGAACTGGATTAGGCCTCTATATCGTAAAAACATTTACAGAAAAAAACTCAGGAACAATTCAACTTGAAAGTAAATTAGGAAAAGGAACTAAGGTAACCCTTGAATTTCCAGTACACAATTAGAAGGAATCTCAACCAGCAGAGATTCCTATTTCCTGAAAAAAAGCCGTTTGAGACAAAATTATTCTATGTTTCTAAACCACAAACTTCAACGGCACGTGGACTACTTTCTTTGTTTCAAAGAATTCATCTTCAAAAAAATCAGCTAAATTGTATTCAGTCGCTTTAGGGAAACCCTTTAATTCTTCAGTTAAATCGCCTCCTTTTAAGTACAGAATTCCGTTTTTCAATTCGTGTTTGTTGTTCTTTTTGATTTTGGTTTTCACCCAAGAAACAAAATCCGGCATATTGGTCACGGCACGACTCACAATAAAATCAAAATCTCCTTTTACATTCTCTGCTCGCATTTGCTCAGCTTTAACATTTTTTAATTCCAATCCCTCGGCAACAGCCTGAACCACTTTTATTTTTTTTGCAATAATATCTATCAAATAAAAACGCGTTTCCGGAAAAAGAATCGCCAATGGAATTCCAGGGAATCCACCTCCTGTTCCCACATCAAGGACATACGTTCCCGGTTCAAATTGTATGATTTTGGCAATCCCCAACGAATGCAAGATATGTTTGGTGTATAAGGCATCAATATCTTTTCTGGAAATAACATTTATTTTTTCGTTCCAATCATGGTATAAAAAATCCAATTTTTCAAACTGTTCTTTTTGAATATCCGTTAAATTAGGAAAATGCTTCAGAATCTCATTCATCTTTTAATTTTTTAACAAAAGTAATACTTTAGAGTTAAAATATTTATCTCAATTTTGTATATCCAAAAATTTATAATAATTACCTTTGACCTTTATTGATTTTTTTATGACAGATACGCTACCAACATTTGCAAAACAAGATAGCCTGAAATTTTTCAGAACACTTAACTCACGGGTAAATACTTACTTTAAAGAAAACAACATCCAAAAGACTGGAAACTGGAAACTTTATTTAAAAACTATCATTTTGATTACGGTTTTCCTGGCGCCTTATTTTTTAATTCTGACATTAGGTATGCCTTTTTGGGCACATCTTCTATTAACAATTGTTATGGGAATTGGAATGGCTGGAGTGGGAATGAATGTCATGCATGATGGAAATCATGGCTCCTATTCCAATAAACACTGGGTCAATAAATTTATGGGAGGAACTATTTATGTTCTGGCAGGAAATGTCTACAACTGGCAAGTTCAACATAATGTTTTGCACCATACGTACACAAACATTCCAGGTCACGATGAGGATTTAGATGCCGGACGTGTGATTCGTTTTACAAAAGAAGCAACATGGTATAATTTTCACCGTTTTCAGCAATATTATTCGGTATTTTTATATGGATTATTAACGTTCAACTGGGCTATTACAACTGATTTCAAGCAGATGAAAAGCTATTTAAAGCGAAAATTATCTTACGGAGAAGCAAAAAGCCCAAAAATACTTTGGACCACTTTAATTATCACTAAAATAATTTACGTTTCTATTTGGATCGTGTTACCAATCGTTATTGGAATCACATGGTGGAAAGTTCTTATTGGATTCTTCCTCATGCATTATACCGCAGGACTCATATTAAGTGTTGTATTCCAATTAGCACACGTTGTCGAAGAAACGACCAATCCTTCTCCTAATGAATTAGGAGAAATGGATAACACTTGGGCGATTCACCAATTGTTTACCACCACCAATTTTGCACCAAAAAATGCCATTGTCAACTGGTACACCGGTGGATTAAACCACCAAATAGAGCACCATATTTTCCCAAATATCAGTCACGTGCATTATGGGAAAATTGCGAGTATCGTAAAGCAAACCGCCCAAGAATGCAACTTGCCGTATTACGAATACAAAACGATGCGAAGTGCTGTTATTGCTCATTTTAAGCATTTGAAAGAATTGGGAATGAAACCAGAACTTACATAATCATTCAAAATCACAACATCTAGAGATGCTCTGCAGTGCATCTCTACATTGCATCTTTACAGTGTATATCTACTAATAAACTAACTACAACCTATTACAATGAATCCATTATCCGATAGAATAAACAATTTATCTACATCTCAAACATTAGCAATGGCAGCTTTGGCCAGAGAATTAAAAGCACAAGGAAGAGACATTATCAGTTTAAGCTTAGGCGAACCAGATTTCAATACGCCAGACTTCATCAAAGAAGCGGCAAAAAAAGCGATTGACGAAAATTATAGCACCTACTCTCCAGTAGAAGGATATGCTGAATTAAAAGAAGCCATTTGCAGAAAATTCAAAAGAGACAATAATTTAGAGTACAAACCCTCTCAAATTGTAGTGTCAACCGGAGCAAAACAATCATTATACAACATTGCTCAAGTAATGCTAAACGACGGTGACGAAGTAATTTTACCGGCTCCTTACTGGGTTTCGTATTTCGAAATCGTAAAATTATCAGGCGGAGTTCCTGTAGAAGTACCCACTTCTGTAGATACGGATTTCAAAATCACACCAGAACAATTAGAAGCAGCAATTACACCAAAAACAAAAATGATGTGGTTTAGTTCCCCTTGTAACCCAAGCGGATCGGTGTACAACAGAGACGAATTAACGGCTCTTGCCAAAGTGTTGGAAAAACACCCACATGTATATGTTGTTGCTGACGAAATTTACGAGCACATTAATTTCTCCGGAACTTTTTGCAGCATCGCATCCATCCCGGGAATGTTAGAACGAACAATTACCGTAAATGGAGTAGCCAAAGCTTTCGCCATGACAGGTTGGAGAATTGGATATATTGGCGCACCAGAATTCATTGCAAAAGCGTGTACAAAAATTCAAGGTCAAGTAACAAGCGGTGCGAATAGTATTGCACAACGTGCTACTATTACCGCAGTAGATGCTGATCCAAGTGTTCTAAAACACATGGTGGACGCTTTCCATAGCCGTAGAGATTTAGTCGTTGGATTATTAAAAGACATTCCAGGAGTAAAAATCAACGTTCCCGAAGGTGCTTTTTATGTATTCCCAGACGTTTCTTCTTTTTTCGGAAAAACATTAAAAGGAACGTTTATCAAAGACGCCAATGATTTCTCTATGTATCTTTTGGGCGAAGCCAATGTAGCAACCGTAACTGGTGACGCTTTTGGAAACCCAAACTGTATCCGTTTTTCTTACGCAACAAGCGAAGAATTGCTAATTGAAGCCTTACGCCGAATCAAAGAAGCTGTAGCTCTTACTGAGGTTCCTGCATAATATAAAATTTGTTTCAAGTTTAAAATAGTTTAAGGTTTAAAGTTTTAACGCTTTAAATTTTAAACTATTTTTTTTGGGGCATGCCCCGCAGAAAAGGCGGGTCGGGCTATCCGTTGCAATCTTTTTTATTACCTTCGCTATCGCTGCGGGAATACAAAGGATTTCCACTACTATCCCTCATGCAGTAAGAACAGCTCGCGAGATGTCCCTAGCTATACCTAACACAATAAAAACATGAAAATACTACTTCTCGGCTCAGGCGAATTAGGAAAAGAATTTACAATCGCTGCACAACGCATAGGGCAAATCGTAATTGCGGTGGACAGTTACGAAAATGCACCCGCCATGCAAGTTGCCCATGATTTTGAAGTCATCAATATGCTCGACGGAGAAGCCCTAGACCGCATCGTCGCCAAACATAAACCTGATTTTATTGTTCCAGAAATAGAAGCTATCAGAACCGAGCGTTTTTATGACTATGAAAACCAAGGAATTACCGTAGTTCCTTCTGCGAAAGCGGCAAACTTCACGATGAACCGTAAAGCGATTCGAGATTTAGCATCTAAAGAATTAGGATTAAAAACCGCAAACTACCGCTACGCCACTACTGCCGAGGAATTACAAAAAGGCGTTGAAGCCGTTGGAATGCCGTGTGTCGTCAAACCATTAATGTCTTCGTCCGGAAAAGGACAATCCACCATAAAAACCGAAGCCGATATTGAAAAAGCATGGAAGTATGCCGTGGAAGGTTCCCGTGGCGATGTCGTAGAAGTGATTGTAGAAGCATTTGTCAAATTCAATTCGGAGATTACTTTATTAACGGTGGTACAAAACAATAATCCGACACTTTTTTGTGCGCCAATTGGCCATAGACAAGAACGTGGCGATTATCAGGAAAGCTGGCAACCCGCCAGAATTTCCGACAAGGATTTGTACGAAGCGCAAGACATGGCCGAAAAAGTAACCGAAGCTTTGGGCGGCGCAGGACTTTTTGGAGTCGAATTTTTCTTGACTGATGATGGCGTTTATTTCTCAGAATTATCGCCTCGTCCGCATGATACAGGAATGGTAACATTAGCTGGAACACAAAACTTCAATGAATTTGAATTGCATTTACGCGCTATTTTAAGTTTGCCTATTTTTGAAATCACATTAGAAAAAGCGGGAGCCAGTGCAGTCATTTTAGCTTCGGATAACTCTACAAACCCAACGTACTCCGGTATCGAAAAAATTGCGGCTTTACCTAAAACGGATTTCAGAATATTTGGTAAACCAACTTCAAGACCCTACCGCAGAATGGCAGTGGCTTTAGTAAGTGATACCGTAGAAACTCCAATTGAAGAAGTGGTAGAAAAAGCAAAAAATGCAGCAAGGTTGATTACCGTGCATTCGTAATTACATTTAATAAACTTCCAATATTATACCGAAAACAAGATGAAAAAAAATTCGCTAAATCAGTGTTATCAGCGTTCCTTTTTATCATCTTATGAATTATCACCTAACCATTCGAAAGTTCTTCTGGAACCTTTAAATACCTTTGATAAAAAAATACCGATGTCTAATTCTATCGTAGACATCCTGAATAATGATTACCCACACTGCCTTCAAGGGAAAGTTTTCAAAGAAAAAAAATATTTGCTTACACATAGGGTTTCCAAAAATGAATGAATATTGTCTCCATGGTCACAATAAATTCGAGAAAGAACCGGGTTATTTTCATGGTGCAATGTATGTTAATTATGGTCTGACGGTAGCACAAGGTATTGCCACATTTGGCCTTGCTCAATTCTTTTTTGCCGAAAGTTTTGATTGACGAATCATTCCAATTATTGCAGTTGTCATTATTGAAATGGCTTCTATTAACATTCCTCTTTCCAGATTAATATGAATTTACATGTTTAAAAATTATTCGATGTAAAAAACGAGTATCTTAGCTAAAGCAAAAAATAATCAATTATGAAAAAGTTATTATACTTAACCCTTTTGTTCGTTGTAACATTAGCAAGTGCTCAGGATAAAGATAAAAAAGAAGAACCAAAACCACAAATTGTTGAGGCTGCTTGTGGTCAATGCCAGTTTGGAATGGAAGGACACGGTTGTGAATTATCCGTTCGTGTGGATGGGAAATCTTATTTTGTTGACGGTAGTTCAATCGATTCGCACGGAGATGCACACGCCAATGACGGTTTTTGTACAACAATACGAAAAGCCGAAATTGTTGGTAAAATTGTAGATAATCGGTTCAAAGTAACTTCTTTTAAATTACTGCCAAAAAAATAAAAAAAGGGCTAAAAGAAAATTCTTTAGCCCTTTTTTTATTACTTCGATTTCATACTCGCTTCCAAATTGATATTCTCAAAACTTGAAACATCAATAACTTCTTCCATGTCTACATCAAAAGAAATTTTCACACTGTCACCCACAATTGTTACTGGCAATTGATTGGATATTTGTGACGAACCCACAAAAATATTAGGGTAATCTTTCACCTTAAAATAATAAAAGCTATTCCCGTTTTTCACATCATTCTGGATTCGGGTTACAATTGATTTCAGCGATTTTTTATTGGACAAACTATTAGGATTTATTTTATTATCCGCCATATTATAGACGTTTTTAAACGAAGTCAAGGTTTCTCGCATCGTATTGCCTACGCCAACAATTGTATAATCCGAAATGGCAACCATCGCAAACATTTTCACCAATCCACCGTTATCCTTAAGCGTCATCACATACGTAGGAATGTTATTGATATTATAAGGGATAGGCAAAGATGCTTTATATCCTTTTTCCTGAACTTTCCCTTGTGCCGAACTTTGAGCCGCATATTCCGTCGCGCCACTTTGTTTGTAAAAAGTAGTTTCTTTGGTTCTGGTATCTACCAATACAAAACCTACAGCAGATTCTTCTTTCCCGACCGAAGTTAATCCGGTGTACCAATAGGATTTATTGTCTTTTCCATATACCAATGTCATTCCTTCTGTAATTTGCAGTTTATCCTGATTAGAAAAATTCCAATAGCCGTGAACATATTCACCCCAATCATTCAACTGATTTTCTATAAAATCCAAAGGCTGAATTCGATCCACCCATTTTGGCGTTTTAGCAATTGAATATTCATTTATAACTCCAGATTGTGCATCAACCACAATAACTCCCGTAGCTTCTTTTCCTAAAAAACCAATTTTTTTCACATATTTAGTGACAATCCAAAACGGATTTCCAGCATCATCAATTTCAAAACTAAAATCAGCCAGACCAACAGTAGCATTTCCATTAAAATAAACGTGTCTGTGAATGTCACTTTGGAAGTAAGCGCCTTGCTGGTATTTAATCTTAATGTTCTTCCCTCCTACACTCTGAACTAATTTCACATCACGTTCATTGGTTGCAGAAACCATAACATATCCCGCAGTTCCCTCTTGGTTGTTAAACCATTTCAAAAAACCAGAATGTAATAATGGAGCAACCCAGTACAAGTTATTGTTCACCTTTTGGATACAAAAATCCCCCAATTCTACCTGACTTCCCAAAGCGGGTTGAGAACCTAGAATTTTCTCTCCCAAAAGATGGGCTAGTTCCTCATCGACCACACGGATTTTATCAATAGAAATTGGAGCAATGTGATTGGTTATTTTTTGGCCGTTTTTAACCTCGCCTATTAATTTTTGATACGAATCGCTTCGGAACATTTTTAGGCTGGTTATAAAAGGAAGCGCAACACAATACGCTAAAAGCAATCCTACCAAAACAAACAAAATCTTGTTAGGTTTGGAAACAATCTTGACTTGCTTTGTTTGCTGAGAAATAGTCAAACCAACAGAAAATAAGATCCCTATTACTAACAACAGTAATAAAATAAAAGCAAAACCAGTAAATCCATAATTGATTACCGGAAGGTTGCCATAAAACAATAAAAAACCAAAAAGGAGTAAGAAAGCTATTGATAAAATCTTTTTCATAAAACTAAGTTTTAAATATTAGTCTTTAATACTCCTAAATGTTACACTAATAAAAGTGTCAATTTTAAAGAAAACAATAACCCTATTTACAATACCGCAAAAAACAGTATTTTTGCATTCTGATTGGAATTCATTTTTCAGTCTTTAATTTTTTTCAATCTTTAAAATAAAAACATGAAAGCATACGTATTTCCAGGTCAAGGCGCGCAATTCACAGGAATGGGTAAAGACTTGTATGAAAATTCTGCTCTCGCAAAAGAATTATTCGAAAAAGCCAATGCAATTTTAGGTTTCCGCATCACAGACATCATGTTTGAAGGAACAGCCGAGGAATTGAAAGAAACCAAAGTGACACAACCAGCCGTTTTCCTGCATTCGGTGATTTTAGCAAAAACATTAGGAGAGGATTTCAAACCAGAAATGGTAGCGGGACATTCATTGGGTGAGTTTTCAGCTTTAGTAGCTAATGGTACTTTATCTTTTGAAGACGGCTTGAAACTGGTTTCTCAAAGAGCTTTAGCTATGCAAAAAGCCTGCGAAATAAAACCATCGACTATGGCGGCCGTTTTAGGATTGGCTGACAACATTGTAGAAGAAGTTTGTGCTTCGATTGACGGAATTGTAGTCCCTGCAAATTACAACTGCCCAGGACAATTAGTGATTTCAGGAGAAACATCAGCAGTGGAAAAAGCGTGTGAAGCGATGAAAGGCGCTGGTGCAAAACGTGCATTATTGTTGCCTGTTGGAGGTGCTTTTCACTCTCCAATGATGGAACCGGCTCGTGAAGAACTGGCCGCAGCTATTGAAGCAACAACGTTCTCAACTCCTATTTGTCCGGTATATCAAAATACAACAGCCAGTGCAGTATCAGACCCCGCAGAAATTAAGAAAAACCTAATCATTCAATTGACAGCTCCCGTAAAGTGGACACAATCAGTACAGCAAATGATCCAAGACGGAGCAACCTCATTTACTGAGGTAGGCCCTGGAAAAGTATTAGCAGGATTGATCGGGAAAATTGACAGAGACGCTGTTACCGCTAATGTATAAAATAGTGGTAATTGGTGTCCAATAAACGAAATTTCCCCAAACTTATGTTTGTAACGATTTTGTTTATCTTTATACGATGAATGTACTAAATTATCAATTTTTTAAAATGAAAATATAATGAAAAAAGCACTTTTAGGATTAGTATTTGTTGCCACTTTAATGACTTCTTGTAAAGAAGAAACAAAAGAGGAAGTGAAAGAAGCTAGAGAGGCCATTAGTAATGAAATGGAAGGAGCTATCGATACTGCAGCGGTAAAAGTTGATGCTGCCGCTGATTCTACCAGAATAAAAGCAGGAGAAATTCTTAAAAAAGGAGCTGACAAGATAAATCAGGCTGCTGAAAAACTGAAGGAATCCGGAAAAGAATAATTCAAAAACAAGGCTGCCCAGAAAGTAATTCCCAGACAGCCTTGTTTCTAAATTGAGTATACAAGCCCTCATCTAGTTGCGTACTGTAAATTAATAAAGAGGTACAACGTTAAATCTTGGAAAACCGGGTTAAAATTCAAGAATTAATTTCAAATAAAAATAAGCTCAAATGGTTCATAACATTACGATTCTACCTGAAGTTATCGGGAGTTCAAATCCTCTATCGCGCACAAAATTCAAATAACCAAGTCATTTAATTTTAGAGGTTAGTTTGGTTATACAATTGATAACCCCTAAATTTATTAAGATTATTGATTCGAATATCCTAAAGTCATATTAAAGAGACTGATATTTATTTGTTTTATCTTTTTTTGTATAAAGATCCATTGTCGAAATAATCAATCTCTAATCTTAGCTCTTGAACAATTGATTCGTAAGTGTTTTTTTGAAACCTAGATAAATAAATGTAGATTAGCTTACTATTTAAGGAGCAAAATTTCCTTTATATTATTTCAAATGAAATGGATTACTAGAGAACGCCCTAAAATTGATAGAATAGCCAGTCCTTGGTTGATCAAAACTTTTATAGACAAAAACGCTGAAATAATTTATAAATTGTTATTTCTTCAAATCCTGCATAAAATGGTTAGAAAACAGTTCCTAATCGCCCACAAAAAACTTCATTATTTCTAATGAAGTTTTTTTATGCCTTTTCTTTAATTTACCACCCCTGCGTCAACCCGTTTTTAACAACCTCTTCGTATTTTTCTTTATCAAAACGGTATAAATTAGGGGCTTTGTGGGCTACATTACTTTTCTTCTCGTCCAGCTTATTTAATATCCCAATTGCCATTATCTTACGTAAAAAATTTCTACGGTCGAGTTTTCTGCCTAAGATGGTTTCATATAATTTCTGCAACTCAGGAATCGTGAATTTTTCGGGTAATAAATTATAGCCTACCGGCATTAAATTCAATTCCATGCGGAGTGTTTCTAATGCTTTCTCTAAAATTTCCTTGTGATCTAAAACTAATTCCGGCACCGCATTATGGTCAATCCATTCCACCGTTTCATTGTTACCCTCGGGTTGCGGAATCGTTTTTAAAAAATCAACCAAGGCATAATACCCAACGGTTACAAAACGACTGGCAAACCATTTGCCTTCCGCTAAAGGTATTCCGTAAAAATCTAAAACAGTATTACTGACATCAACATTGCACCTTCTGGCTGCTCCAAAAGTTGAAAATTGTCTTAGAAAAATCCCCCTTAGTCCCGTTCTACCATTCAAAACAGTGACAGCAGCCTGATCAATATCCTCATTTATAGGCACAAAACCACCGGGCAAAGCCCATTTATCACTGTACTTTGTTTTTATCAATAACACTTTTAGCTGATTGTCATGAAATCCAAAAATCACACAATCTATTGATAAACCGGGCTGATAGTTTTCCTTATTGTCTAAAATATTTTTTAACATGTACTTATTTTCTGATAATTAAAGTATAATTTATTAGTGTTGCAATTTAGCTCATTTTTATAAGAAAATTAAAGAACATCACTTTTTCAAAACTCTCAATGCAGTGTTTTTCTATTGAAAAGAAAAAACACTGCAATAATAGTACAAATCGATTGTGTAAAAACACATCTGTACTAAAAATAGCTTAAAAAAAGTATTAATCAAAAAATTATACAAAATGCATTACGAATCAAATAAATATGCACAATGCTTCAAAATAATAAATTTAATTAACGAACCCAATAATTCAAAAACAACCCAGTAAAAGACGAAAAAAAATGTTTTTATTACTTTTTGGACTGATATCAATCTCCCAATCGCATGCTCAAGATGTAGATTATCGCGCTAAGGCAAAAAAACTAGTAGCTAAAATGAGTTTAGAAGAAAAGCTTTTTTATGTTCCGGCGAAACCGATTAGTCCACAAAAGCTGTTCAATACTGGATATTCCTACTATTTTTATGACGGATGGACCGCTTGGTTTGCATAAAGCAGAAGGTTTCGACTTTACTAATAGTGTTCCTTCCATTCTTTTCCGACTGCATCGGCACTTGCTTCGTCCTGGAATCCAGCATTGGTACAAAAAATGGGTGAAACCCTAGAAATCGAATCTCAGACTAACGATCTTCAAATAGTATTAGACCCCGGAGTAAATATGAAGCGATCGCCTCTTCTCGGAAGAAACTTCGAATATTTTTCTGAATATCCAGTTTTAGCCGGAGAAGTTGCTGTTAGTTTTATCAATGGTCTTCAAAGTCAAGGCGTGGGAACTTCCATGAAAAATGCCATCATAACTTTAATATGATGGCATTTTTATTAAAAAAAAATATTTTTTAATTCCAAAAAATCTAACGTTCGTTCCAATGCCATTCCTCTCGATCCTTTTATCAAAATAGTACTATTGTTGAATGTTATCATTGGTAAATCATTAGAAAATTCCTCAAATGTACTATAGAACCAAAAGTTGCTTTTTCCCATTTTATTGGTATAAAATGCTGCACCTATAAAATAACATTTCACTTTATCTTCGTTCAAAAGAAGGTCAACTATTGCTTTATGTTCTTGCTGACTTTCCTGTCCCAACTCAAACATATCGCCCAAAATCATAACCTTATTTAAATCCTCTAACTGTAGAAAATTCTCAATAGCTACAGCCATACTGCTCGGATTTGCATTATAGGCATCTAGAATTACTTGATTAGTTCCTTTTGTCAACAACTGTGATCTGTTGTTTTCAGGTACATAGCTTTCTAAAGCTTCTTTTATTGCGATATCATCGATACTAAAATACTTACCAATAGTGAGCGCTGCATTGATGTTATTGGCATTATACAACCCAATTAGGTGGGATTTTATTTCCAATCCGAAATAACATATTTCTACAAAAGGATTTGCCTTAATCGAAGTAATATTAACATCCGCATTTGTTTTATTTATACCAAAAGTAAATGAGTGTAACCTTTTTGATTTTTCAACTTGAATTGTATCTTCCAAATTAACAAAAGCAAGCTTGTCTTTTTTTGAAAGGTATTGATACATTTCGCTTTTGCCTTCAATAACGCCCTCTACACCACCAAAACCTTCTAAATGGGCTTTGCCAAAATTAGTGATATACCCATAATCCGGTGTTGCTAATTCACATAGAAATTCGATTTCTTTTTTGTGATTTGCTCCCATTTCAACTATTCCTATTTCAGTTTCTGAAGTAAAAGAAAGCAATGTCAATGGAACCCCAATATGGTTGTTTAAATTGCCAACGGTTGCTTTGGTTTTAAATTTTTTCGAAAGTACAACCTGAATAAGTTCCTTAGTGGTTGTTTTTCCATTGCTCCCGGTAAGTGCTATTATAGGTAATTTTAAATATTCACGATGGAATTTTGCTAATTCCTGCAGCGCGACCAGACTATCTTCAACTAAGATAGTCCTTTGATCAATAAAATAAGATTCATCATCAATTATAACATACGCAGCTGCTTTTTCTAATGCTTCTTTTGCAAAAGTGTTAGCATCAAAACGCTCTCCTTTTATGGCAACAAATAAGGAGTTTGGCTCAATCTTGCGGGTGTCAATTGAAACTGAGTTGCATTGCAAAAACAAACTATGAATGTAATTAATATCCATTTGAAACGATTTAAAAAAACAAAAGCCCTAATCAAAGGGCTTTTGTTTGTATTTATATAAAAATTAATTTCTGGCTGATCTTTTTTTATCTGCTTTTGCTCCTACTCTAGACATCGCACATCTAAAGCCAATGTAATCTGTGGCCATGTCCTGAGGAAAATACCTTCTTTGAGCCGGATCTAACCAATAGGCTCTATCCCTCCAGGATCCTCCTTTGTAAACTCTGACATTGTCATTTATCAAAGTTGTTCTTTTGCTTGATTTATCATATTTCCTAACCATGTTCCCTAAACTGTCCGTAGTCACATTGTGTATTGGGGAGTTATACATGTTTTTTTCTTCTTTCGTTTTCTCGTCATCTGATTCTGAATCTCCAAAATTATAATATCTAGTAGATTGTTTATCTCCATCTCTGTAGTTAATATTATCACTTTTATTAAAATTTTGTCTCAGATAAGTCTCTTGTTCGTCAACGGGTACCTGAGCGATTTGACCTGGAAAGTTTCTGGCAATGATTCTTCCGTTGCTTAAAGTGTCAAATTTCATATTGTCTTTAGTGACAATTTCTACTTTGCCATCTTCACCAATTTTATTTTTAGTGTATTGATTCCCTCTGAAATAATTAAAGTCATTTGCTTCATTATCGATAATAGGTCGGTAAACATCTTGAACCCACTCAGCTACGTTTCCGGCCATATCGTACAATCCAAAATCATTTGCAGGATATTTTTTTACTTCATTTGTAATATCAGCCCCATCATCAGACCAACCTGCAATTCCGCCGTAATCACCATTTCCTTGCTTAAAATTAGCCAATTGATCCCCTTTGCTTTGTCTTTTGCCGGAACGCGTGTACCCGCCTGACCAAGGATATTTTTTTTGCCCTTTGTATATGTTATATTCTCTTTGTCCCACATCGGCTGCAGCTGCATATTCCCATTCCGCCTCTGTAGGAAGCCTGTATTCCGGAAGAAGAATTCCGGAAGAACGCTGCGCATAAACATTCTTTGGTTCTACAACCGTCCCGTTTTTTCCAGCTTTAGGAGTTTTTCTGGCTCCTTTTCTTCCTTTTAACACAATATCTTCATTTCCTCCATAAGCCAAGGTCGGTGAATTTAAATAGGTTTCAGTATCAAAATTGCTGTCTGCAGTCACATCTAGTGTTTTTGCATTCTTTTTAAGGTATCCGTTTTTTTCCAGAAGCGCTTCATTTACACGTTGGGTTCTCCAATTGCTAAATTCGACTGCTTGAATCCAATTTACACCTACTACAGGATATTCTGCATAAGAAGGGTGTCTTAAGTAATTATTGGTCATTGTTTCATTATAGCCCAATCGATTTCTCCAAACTAAAGTGTCTGGCGAGGCACCTTCATATATATTTTTATAATTTTCTTCCGTTGGTGGGTACACATTTTTCAACCAGTCTAAATAATCCAAATACATTGAATTCGTTACCTCCGTTTCATCCATATAAAAAGATTGAACATGTTGTTGTGTTGGGGTGTTATTCCAGTCATGCATAACATCATCCTGCACTTTACCCATGGTAAATGTACCTCCTTCAACAAAAACCAATCCCGGACCTGCTACTTGTTTCTTATTATTTGAACCTGCCTTTTTACTGTCCATATTCCAACCAGTTGCTCTTGAAGTATTCTTTGAGCTAGATTTTTTACTGCAACTGGAAAAACCAATAATAAACAGGATTGATATTAACAATCGTAAGCTCATAATTCTGTTTGCTTTCATACTCTTTAGTGGGTAATAATTTTAGTGGCGCAATATAATAATTATCAATTAATCAACATCGATCTTTCTTACTATTTTCAAAAAACCAATTTTAACAACAAATTATATATACGAACGCAAATTTATAATATTTATTATTTACTATAACATGAAATGATTTATTTTTACTGATTAATAATAACTGTCTATTAATCCCGTTAAAAAAATAATGAGAAAAATTATTTTGGCTTATTTAGTCCTATTTCCGTTCATTTCTTTTGCCCAAATCAAAGGCGATGCAACCATCGATTGGTTAGAAAAAAAAGAAATGTCCTATGGTGATTTCAAAGTTACGATCCCTTTTTTTTTAGGAAATAGTTTCCATTATAATGCTACTGCCAAAACGCTCCTTTTTACTTTAAAAATAAATGAACCAGTCTCTTTTGACGAAGGGAAAATTCAAGTTACAAATATAATTTACGAATCGATTACTGCTGCTGAACTCGGAGATTTAGATATTGCAAACCTTCCTAAAACAGTAAGTTCGTCTTTGCAAATACGTAATTCCAGAGAGCTAAAGAATGCCTTTATTGAGCTTACACCAATAATTAAAGATAATTTCGGATTCAAACGAATCAAATCCTTTTCGTATGAAATAGAGCGTAACGCTTCTAGAATTTCACCCTCCGAAAAAACGTTTAATGGCATTTCTAATTCGGTTTTATCGAGCGGTACTTGGTTTCGATTTTATATTGAAAAATCGGGCGTGTATAAAATCTCTAAAAGCTTTCTGCAACAACTCGGACTTGATGTTACCGCTGACCCCCGAAAAATAAAAATATACGGCAATGGTGGACGAATGGCACCACTGTCCAACAACATTTACTATCCAAATGACTTGATCGAAAATGCAATTCAAATAAATGGCGAGGGGGACGGCATTTTCAACAATGAAGATTACATTCTTTTTTATGGTGAAGGCGTTGATACTTGGAATGAGGAAAGCAAAACACACCTTAACTTATATGACACAAAATCGTATTACTACATTACAACGCAAGGTGCTGACGGGAAAAGAATGGCTCCTTTAAGTCAACCTGCCGGAAACAGCACGTTGACTTTAACCTCCTTTGATGATCACCAACACCATGAAGTAGATCTGGCAAACATTGCCCGATTGGGCCGTCAATGGCTTGGTGAATCATTTGAGGTTAAAAACGAACAGGAATTTGACTTTACCTTTCCTAATTTTGACGCCACATCACCCGTTAAAATCATGCTGACAGCAGCCTCAGCCGCCTTTACACCTACTTCATTTACTGTGACTGCAAACGGAATTTCAGTTGGAAACATCTCGTTTCCTGCGCTGAATAAAAATTCAGAAACGGAATTTGTTTTGGGATTTTTACCCCTTAACGCCTCATTCAATGGGGCCGAAACGGTCAAAATAAAGCTCAAATACAACAACAATGGCGTTCCGGGCTCTAAAGGCTTTCTGGATAATATTAGGCTAATTGCCAAGAGAAAACTTCAAGGATACGGAAAACAGTTTCATTTTCAATACGATCAATCCGGCGCAAAGACCGGAATTGTCAATTATCTTATTTCAAATGCAGCGGGAATCTCTCAAATATGGGATGTTACGGATAGCTACAACACAACTAAAATCGAAAATGTAGATCAAAATACAGTCAATTTCAAAGCAGGTTTGGGAGAACTCAGAAAGTACATTGCAGTAGAGGCCTTGGATTATTATACTCCTTTAAAAGAAAGCAGATCAACGGTCCAGAATCAAAACCTAAAAGGAACCTTATTCAAAAATAGTCTGGGTCAATTTCAAGATATCGATTATGTAATTATTTCGCCTTCATTTTTAGTTTCTCAAGCTGAAAAACTAGCCGGTTTTCACCGCAATTATTCTAATTTGAATGTAAAAGTAATCCCTTTAGAATCGATATATCAAGAATTTTCTTCGGGCAAACAGGATGTCGCTGCTATAAGAAACTGCATTAAATACATCTATAAAAATGCTTCAACACCACAAAAAAGAATACAATTCATTAACCTTTTTGGCGATGCTTCCTACGATTTCAAAAACAGAATCATCAACAATACCAATGTTGTCCCTATTTATCACTCTTTAAATAGCAATACATCGGGAGAATCCTCTTTTGCCTCTGATGATTTTTTTGGACTAATGGATCCTTCAGAAGGAAATGTTATTTCCTATTTTGGGGGAATCGATATTGCAGTAGGCCGAATGCTGGTGAACGACTCCAAACAGGCGGATGAAATGGTGAATAAAGTGATTGAATATCACGACCTAAAATCCTACGGAAGCTGGAGGAATAACTTTGTACTCGTTTCTGATGATTCCGATATTGCTTCCGATGCCACTTTGCAAAAAAGACAAAATACGCTTGCAAATACCATTGCTACCGAAAAACCTTTTTTGAATGTCAATAAAATCCTCTTGGATTCCTACATTCAGGAAGCCGCTGCAGGAGGATCCAGATACCCTAAAGCACGAGCCGATTTCTTTAATGCTTTCGAAAAAGGCGCTTTAGTATTTAATTATTTAGGTCATGGTGGCGAAGACGGTTTATCAAGCGAGCGGATTTGGGAAAAATCAGACGGACAAAATTTAAGCAATCAATTCAGATACCCATTATTCATCACTATTACCTGTGAATTTTCCCGCTTTGACAATCCCTTTAGACCTACATCTGGGGAATATACGTACTGGAACCCAAAAGGCGGGGCAATAGCCATGATTACAACGATTCGTTCCATTGGTCAGTTTAGTGCCGAAAACTTTAATGATGTTTTTACTAAAAATTTATTATCATACGGCTCAAACCAATATTTATCTATTGCAGAAGCACTGAGAATTTCGAAAAACAGCAATCCCAATTCAGCGACCAATGTCGTCTTTTACATTGGCGACCCTGCATTAATGCTCGCTGTCCCCAGACCAAAAATTAGATTAACAAAAGTGAATGACATAGCCGTTACCCAAAGTATTGAGGACTTCAAATCACTCTCTAAAATCAAGTTGACCGGCGAAGTTACGGATGAGAACAACAATCCTTTGACCAACTATAATGGTGAAGTTTCCACTACTATTTTTGACAAAACCATTTCAAGAGCAACCTATAATAATGACGGAAATAGTCCAGTCATGAATTTTAATGTTTTAGGAGAAACCATATTCCGGGGAAATGCATCGGTTACAAACGGTGAATTTGAATTTAGCTTTGTTGTACCCCGAGACATCAGAATCCCTTTGGCAAACGGAAGAATTAGCTTTTATGCCAAAAAAAATCAAGTATTACAAAACGAAACCGGATATGATGCTACCATAAAAATAGGCGGAATAAACGAAAATGCCGCAACAGACAATATTAGCCCAACAGTGAAGTTATACATGAATGACGAGACTTTTGTTTCTGGCGGAATAACAAATGAATCCCCGTTTCTTGTTGCGTTACTCGAAGATGAAAACGGCATAAATACAGCCAGCGGAATAGGCCATGATATTGTTGCCATTTTAGATGGAGATGTAAGCAATCCCTTTGTATTAAATGACTATTATCAAACAAAACTGGATGATTTCACCAGTGGAACGCTTCGGTTTCCGTTGCGCAATTTAGCTCCCGGGTTGCATACAATCGCATTCAAAGCTTGGGATGTGTACAACAATCCCGTAACCACAGAAATTCAGTTTATTGTAGTGGGTGATGATGCCATAACATTGACACATGTGCTAAATTACCCCAATCCATTTGTCAGCTATACGGAGTTTTGGTTTACGCACAACAGACCATTTGAACCATTAGACGTTCAGGTTCAAGTAATGACAATAACAGGGAAAATAGTTTGGACAAGGAATCAAATCGTCACGACAGACGGTTTTTTATCCAAAGAAATCACTTGGGACGGCAAAGATGATTTTGGAGACCGAATAGGAAAGGGCGTCTATATCTATAAACTCACTGTAAAATCAAGCCAAACCAACAAGAAATCCGAAAAATATGAGAAACTTGTAATCCTTTAATTAAATACTATATTTGTTTAACAAACCTTCTGAAATAATGAAAAAAACAATACTGATTTTTACCCTTTTATTTATGGTTTCCTTTGCAAAAGCTCAGGATAATAGGGTCATAAACCCTGGAGTTCCATTTTTATTAGTCGCTGCCGATGCAAGAGCTGCAGGTATGGGAGATATAGGGGTTGCCACATCAGCCGATGCTTTTTCTCAGCAATGGAATCCGGCAAAATATGCATTTACCACAGATGCGCAAGGGTTTTCAATAAGTTACACGCCATACCTTACTGATCTGGTAAATGATATCGCATTAGCACAACTGACCTATTATCAAAAACTGAATGACCGAAGTGCTTTTGCAGGAAGCATTCGTTATTTTGGATGGGGCGATATTGAATTACGCAGAACTGGCGAACCTACAGAAACCTTTCCAACCGTATCGCCTAATGAATTTGCTATTGACGGCTCCTACTCCTTAAAACTAAGCGAGAAATTCTCGATGGCGATTGCAGGACGATTTATAAATTCTAATTTAAAAATTGCTTCCGAAAATAACGACGCCACATCTGCCAGTTCATTTGCTGTTGATGTAGCCGGTTTTTACCAATCCGAAGAACTGGCGTACAATGAATTCAACGGGAGATGGAGAGCGGGATTTAATATTCAGAATTTAGGACCAAAAATTAGTTACGACAACGATGATTTCAATAATAATTTCATTCCTGCAAATCTAAAAATAGGAACTGGTTTTGATTTTATATTAGACGATTATAATAAGGTTGCTTTAAATGTTGAATTTAATAAATTATTAGTTCCAACTCCTCAAAATCCAGATTTGAATGGAGATGGCACAGTGGCTCCCGAAGAACGCAATCAAAACAATGACAATTACCGTTCAATAGGCTGGGCATCTGGTGTTTTTAAATCATTTGGTGATGCGCCTGATGGATTTGGAGAAGAGGTAAAAGAAGTAACTTATGCGGTAGGTGCTGAATATTTGTACCAAGATTCCTTTGCCATGCGCCTGGGATATTTTCATGAAAGTCCGTTGAAAGGGGCTAGACAATTTTTATCCCTTGGAGCAGGTTTTAAATACAATGTTGTCAAAGTAGATGTTTCGTATTTATTCTCGGCATCAAAAGTAAAAAACCCTTTAGAAAACACCCTTCGTTTTTCACTTACCTTCAATTTTGGAGATAAATACGAAGAATATTAAACATAAATAAAATTTACCAATAATAATCCAAATTTCAGCCCGAACGCTTCGGAATGAAGTTTGGATTTTTTTTCCTCAAATTAGTATGAAAGAAATAATAATTACTACACAATTCAAAGCATTTGATGCCATTGAAGATTTGCCAAATGACATTCAGAATTTAATGGGACAAGCTGTTGAAATTAGAAAAAAAGCGTATGCCCCGTATTCAAAATTCAGAGTTGGCGCAGCCCTTCTTTTAGATAACGGCAAGATCGTTTTAGGTTCAAACCAAGAAAATGCGGCTTATCCATCCGGGCTTTGTGCGGAGCGGGTGGCTATTTTTCATGCAGGCGCAGTCTATCCAGAGGCTAAAATTTTGAAAATGGCTATCACAGCTGCTTCAGATACTAATACGACTTCGACCCCAATACCGCCTTGTGGTTCTTGCAGACAATCCATAGCCGAATATGAAATTCGGCAAGAGACCCCTATTGAAATCTATTTCATGGGAGAGATTGGTACAATTTACAAATCCGAATCCCTAAAAAACCTGCTCCCTTTTATGTTTGACAAAAAATACTTGTAAAAAATCCAAAAACTACCTATTAAATTTTAGTTCTAAGTTGGAATGTCTTATTTTTGCATCCCGACCCTTCGGGGCGCAAATTTGTGGGAGGAAACTATTTTGCGTTATAGGTACACATTGATAATACAATAACACTTTAGCAAAAGAAAAATTCAGATGAAAGAAGTTACAAAAGAAGTATATTTAAAGTGGTATGAAGACATGCTGCTTTGGCGAAAGTTTGAGGACAAACTTGCCGCATTATACATCCAACAAAAAGTTAGAGGTTTTCTACATTTATACAACGGTCAAGAAGCAGTACTAGCCGGTGCATTGCACGCCATGGACTTGACAAAAGACAAAATGATTACCGCGTACAGAAATCACGTTCAGCCAATAGGAATGGGAGTTGATCCCAGACGTGTGATGGCGGAACTTTTAGGAAAAGTTACCGGAACTTCAAAAGGAATGGGTGGTTCTATGCATATTTTTTCAAAAGAACACCGTTTTTATGGTGGACACGGAATTGTGGGCGGACAAATACCTGTAGGTGCAGGATTGGCTTTTGCAGACAAGTATTTTGAAACTGGGGGTGTTACTATGACCTATTTTGGTGATGGCGCCGCACGTCAAGGATCCTTACACGAAGCCTTCAACATGGCAATGTTATGGAAACTTCCTGTCGTATTTATTGTTGAAAACAATGGATATGCCATGGGAACATCTGTAGAAAGAACAGCGAATCATACTGATATCTGGAAACTAGGTCTAGGATATGAAATGCCTTGCGGACCAGTAGATGGAATGAATCCTGTAAAAGTTGCTGAAGCTATGACAGAAGCAATTGACAGAGCACGTCGTGGTGACGGACCTACTTTTCTTGAAATGAAAACGTACCGTTACAGAGGACACTCAATGTCAGACGCGCAATTGTATCGTTCGAAAGAAGAAGTTGAAGAGTACAAAAAAATCGATCCAATTACACAGGTTTTAGATATAATTAAAGAAAAAGAATATGCTACCGATGAAGAAATTGGAGCAATCGATAAGAGAGTGAAAAGTTTAGTTGAAGAATGTGTGAAATTTGCTGAAGAATCTGAATACCCACCTATTCAACAACTTTACGATGTAGTATACGAACAAGAGAACTATCCATTTTTACCTCATAAACTATAAATCAATTATGGCAACAATAATTACAATGCCTCGTTTGAGCGATACGATGACGGAAGGAACGGTAGCGACTTGGCTAAAAAAAGTAGGGGACAAAATCAGCGAAGGCGATATCCTTGCCGAAATTGAAACAGACAAAGCAACAATGGAATTCGAATCCTTCAATGAAGGAACTCTTTTATATATAGGTATTCCGGAAGGAGAAACCGCAGCTGTAGATTCTTTGTTAGCAATTATTGGAGATGAAGGCGAAGATGTTTCTGACTTAATCGCTGGAAAAACAGCTGATGTGGCTCCAGTTAAAGAAGAAGCAAAAGCTACTACAGAAGCAACTCCCGATACTATAAAAGAAGAAACAAAACCTACTACCACTGCTTTACCAGAGGGAGTTATAGTTATTACTATGCCACGTTTAAGTGACACCATGACCGAAGGAACTGTTGCTACTTGGTTAAAAAAAGTAGGCGATACAGTTGCCGAAGGAGACATTCTTGCTGAAATCGAGACAGACAAAGCAACAATGGAATTCGAATCCTTCAACGAAGGATCTTTATTGTATATTGGAATTGAAGAAGGAAATTCAGCACCAGTAGACAGCCTTTTAGCAATCATTGGACCAGCAGGAACGGATATTTCCGGAATTGCAGAAAATCATAAAACTGGCGGAGCACCACAAGCAGCACCCGTAGCTGAAAAAGAGATAGAAAAAGAAGTCGCTTCGACAGAAAAAACTTCAGAGCCAGTGACTCAAGAACCACTTGCTCAAGAAGCATCAACTGACGGGCAACGAATTTTAGCATCCCCATTAGCAAAGAAAATTGCAAGTGATAAAGGAATTCAATTGACACAAGTAAAAGGTTCTGGTGAAAACGGACGTATTGTAAAAAGCGATATTGAAAACTTCACGCCACAAACTGCCGCTCCAGCGCAGACAAATGTAGCGGCTGCACCAGCCAAAACAGAAACTGCAGCTGCGCCTAAAGTATTTGTTCCGGCAGGAGAAATTTTTACAGAAGAAATCAAAAATTCGCAAATGCGAAAAATCATTGCGAAACGTTTAGCAGAATCTTTATTCACCGCGCCACATTACAACTTAGTGATAGAGGTAGCAATGGATGAAGCAATGCAATCAAGAGTAATCATTAACAGTGTTCCGGACACAAAAGTATCGTTTAACGATATGGTGATAAAAGCGTGTGCAATGGCTTTAAAAAAACACCCAAAAGTGAATTCACAATGGAGAGAAGATTCAATTCTTATAAACCATCACGTGAATATAGGAGTTGCTGTAGCGGTTGAAGACGGATTAGTAGTTCCTGTATTGCGTTTTACAGATGCTATGAGTTTATCTCAAATTGGCGGAAGCGTAAGAGATCTTGCAGGAAGAGCTAAAAACAAAAAATTATTACCTACAGAAATGGAAGGAAGTACTTTTACCGTTTCTAATCTTGGAATGTTTGGTATTACTGAGTTCAACTCAATCATTAACCAACCCAATTCTGCTATTCTATCCGTAGGAGCTATTGTAGAAAAACCAGTAGTGAAAAATGGTCAGATTGTGGTAGGAAACACAATGATGTTATCTTTAGCTTGCGACCACAGAACAATTGATGGCGCAACTGGAGCTCAATTTTTACAAACATTGAAACAATTTATAGAAAACCCAGTAACGATGCTTGCGTAATAACTCCGTTTTTAAAATACAAATCCCGTCTTGTTTCAAAAACTTGACGGGATTTTTTATTTATTCTTCTCTTCAATCCAGCGAGACATATATTTTGTGCTTTTTAAAGTATGGTGTTGCAACATGGCTCCCATAAAATTACGCAGACGATGTTCCATCAAATTAGCACATAAAAATTCTATTTTAGTTCTAAAGTTATTTTCGAACAAATATTTTACATAGCGCTGATTAATAATTTTTAGTCCATTTTGTTGGGCTTGAAGCCAAATTGTTTTGTCTTGATATAATTGTACTGCCACATCCGCAAAATCAACAACATCATCCGTGATGTTACCGTTCCAAGACAAATCACCATGCATGGATTCTGAACCAATAGTAGTTGTTACGCTTGGCGTTCCGCATTGCATGGCTTCTAATAATTTCCCTTTAATACCCGCCCCAAAACGCAAAGGAGCCAAAACCACTCGTGCTTCCTTCACAACTTCTTTCGCATCAATGGTACGTCCCATGATTAAGAAGCCTTCTTTCTTATTATGCAATTGCAGTACTTTTTGAGAAGGATAAGCACCATAAATATTCAAAACTGTTTCTGGCAAACGCATCTTAATTAAGGGCCAAATCGTTTCTTTTAAATACTGAACCGCATTCCAATTGGGCTCATGAAGAAAATTCCCGATAAAAACAAAGTCTTTTCGTTCTTCAAAGAAAGGTAGCTTGTCTATTTCGGCAACAACAATTGGTTCCAATAAAAAAGGCAAATAATACAATAAGGCTTTCTCAATTTTAAATGTAGATTCCAAAAGTTCCACTTCAAATTCAGAAATCATCAAAGACAAATCACAACGTAAAATACTGGCTATTTCACGTTTGGCTACCTCTTCAACAAATAAATCAGTAGTCTTAAAGGAACGATTTTCTTTGAATGCTTTCTGACGAGCCAATCTTAGGCAATGTAAATCTTCGGTATCTAGCAACCGTAACGCATCCGGACAATTTTCGGCAACACGCCAACCAAATTGCTCTTCCATCATAAAACGATCAAACAAAACCACACCAGGATTCAGTTCTTTTATAATAACATCAAAACTGGAATTATTAAGTTCTATTGCTATTTTCTCCACTTCGTACTCTTGTAAATCAACCATGTAATCACTGTTTTGTGCAGGACTGGCAAACGTAATGCTAAAACCTTGCGCTTTAAAGAGTGAAATCAATTCCATCATCCTTCCTCCCGCTGCAGACGAATTGGGTTCCGGCCAAACAAAACCAATAATTAAAAGCTTTTGAACTTGATTCATAGTATTATAAAATTTCAATTGCAAAATAATGCTATTTTGAGTTCAATCTGGTCATTTGAATCAAAAATAGATTATAAAACACTAATTTTGCACAAATAAATTTCATCAGTATGTTAGGATTAAAATTAGCCACAGACCCGCGTTGGGTAAATATAGTTGAATCAAATATAGAAGAAATTCTAACGGATCATGCGTGGTGCGAGCAAAAGGCTGCTTCAAATGCCATCAGTATTGTTACCTACAACTCGGAAATAGAAGAACTAGTAACCGAAATGTTAATAATTGCAAGAGAAGAGTTAGAACATCTGCAAATGGTACATGACTTAATAAAAAGCAAAGGATTGACTTTAGGCAGAGAAAGAAAAGACCATTATGTAAATGAACTTTTCAAATTCATGAAAAAAGATGGCAGCCGAAAAGATGCATTGTGTGACCGATTATTATTTTCAGCAATGATTGAAGCAAGAAGCTGTGAACGATTTAAAGTTTTATCAGAAAACATAAAAGATGTTGAACTGGCTACTTTTTACAGAGATTTAATGATTAGTGAAGCGGGACATTACACCACATTTTTGAGATTTGCACGGAAATATGCTGATAATGTAGATGTTGACAAAAGATGGGCAGCATGGATAGAATTTGAAGGATCAATTATCACTAATTACGGAAAACAGGAAACGATTCATGGATAATTAAACAGACTATCTAATAGTAAATAAAAACAGGATGCTTTACGGTATCCTGTTTTTGTTTACTTAAAATTCTAGTCTATTATTTAACGATCATAAACTCCGAACGTCTGTTTAAGGCATGCTCCTCATCGGTACAATTCTCTTGACAATCCACTTTAAATTCTGATTCGCCAAACCCTTCTCCTGTTATTTTATCAACACTAATTCCTTTTGAAACAATGTAAGCTACCGCAGCATTTGCTCTTCTCTCAGAAAGATCCAAGTTAAATTCCTCTGTTCCTCTGGAATCCGTATGTGCCTTTACATTAATTTTTAATTGATCATTTTGAGCCATCACATAAACCAATTTATCAAGTTCTGTCGCGCCTTTTTTTGTTATATTACTTTTGTTGTAATCGAAATAAATAGGATTCAAAATATAGAAAATACTATAGTAAAAATAAGGACTAGAAATAGGATTTAATCTAATAAAAAAAAGCTCCCAATCTATAAAATTGGAAGCTTTTTTGTTTTTTAAAAATCATTTTTTTTGATAATATATTTTTGTGGAGAAATTCCAGTAACATTTTTAAAACTGGTAAAAAAGGGATTATATGAGGCAAATCCCACTTCTTTTGCTAGTGAATCCATTGTATTTGTTTTTAAATAATTCGATTCAATCAATAGAATTGAACGATAAATTCGGATTTTCTTTTTATAATCTAAAAACGAGATTTTAGAATGATACTTAAAAAGATAATTTAAATGGCTATTGGGAATATTTAATTTTATTGCTAAGTCAACTATTGAAAATTTTGAATCTTGAAACAATTCAAATTTTCTAGAAATTTCCTCAATTTCATTAATATACCGTATAATATATTTATCAATTTTTTCTTGTAATTTACTATCTTGATCTTTTTTTTGCTCTTTGTTAAATTCAACAATCCAATCTGTATCCAATAAGAGATTGACCTTTTTTGTTTCCTTCATGATATCAAAAATTGGGTAGCCATAAAGTAATTCTGGAGATATTAATACTCTAAAAAAAGTTATTATCCAAATTATTGCACCTATCCACTGAAAACGATCGGCTACAACAAAACCACTGCGATAATCGTTAACTAAAAAGAGCGTCGCAAAAAGTTTAAGCGAAATAATTAATACTATGATGAACAAAAAAAGGTTCCATTTTTTAATCAATATACTATGTTTACTATTACTTTCTCCATTTTTTTTTGCCCAAACATTCTTGTTTAATATCTGGTAAGCCAAAAAAAAGTATGTTATGGTGTACAATATTAAGACTAAAAAGAAGGAAAAATAAAAAGAGGGTGGCAAGAAATAATTTGTACTTACGACAGATAAATTTATCGCCAAAAATGCAAGAGGGAAAATATAATGGACAAGATCAGCCTTCATAAATAGCTTCTGATCGGCAATTAAATTTTTAAAATACAAATATAAACTAGGAATGATTAGTATTAAAAATTTACAGTAATTAATATAATGTTCTTTTAAATAAACTAAATAACCAAAAGAGAAAAATCCGCTTAATAGAAAACGAATAGAAATTAGAGTAAAAATCAATATTAAATAAAAATTGATCGTTTTATTTCTTCTAAAGCTTGCTAGGATTATTATTAAGGTTAAAAAGCCTAAAAAACCAGTGATAATGAAAAGTAAATTTATAATCAAAATTTATATATTTTAAATAAAACTAAAAATTTGTTTTTACTGAAATAGACGCTGCGACACAAAGACAAATATATATTATTAATTCAATTTTTCGGTAGCAAAAAAATTCAAAAACAAGTAATATGTTTTTAAATTAACATTGAAACAATTCTTTTTTGATTTCAGAATTACTTTTTATTGTATCATTTTTTGAATTTATTATTTACTAAAAACTCAAAAACTCTTACTATTTTGATTAATTTGTGTAGTTCGTCGGATTTATGATGTTTGATAGCTTTTTTTTTGTCTTATCATTACATCAAAATCCGTTTATATGAAATATTTACTTTTACTTTTCAGTACAGCTTTTTATGCACAGGTACTACACCATGAAATGCTTTCTTCTCAAGGGATATCAACAAAAACATATAATGGTTTGATAGTAGTACAAACTATTGGTCAGCAAAGTATGACAGGAACTTCCACGAATAAAGATTATACCGTAATGCAAGGATTTCAGCAAAGCCTTTGGGGGAAATATATTACTTCCAATAAAATAGATGTGATTGAAGGTATTAAAACCATAACCTATCCCAATCCATTTACTGAAACTGTCAATTTTCAATTCTCAGAATCGATTACTGATCTAATTACCATTTCTATTTTTGATATTTTGGGACGTTTGATATTTGAACAAAAAAAAGTATCCGTCAACACAATTTTGACTATTAATTTGGCACAGTTGCCAAGTTCAGAATACCTAGTACGACTAAATTCCACCAACCTCAATTATTATACTAAAATTATAAAACGATGATGAAAAATTACCTACTATTTGTTATTTTAATTACTTCCTGTCAATTATTTTCACAAGAAATTTTTTTAAATACAGGAAAGAATTTTACAAAGTATGATTATAAGAATGGCTTTGGGCAATCAGATCCAGATCTTCAAAGCGGAACGGGTAATTTTTATGAAATTGGGTTTAATAAACCGATACTAAATAAGCATATACTTTATTCATATGGACTTTCTCTTAATGAATATAATGCCCTAGGCGGGAATGTTGCAAATTCCTATAGTTGGGAAACTAAATACCTGGGCATTAAAACAGGATTAGGATTTTCTTTGTTCCCTATGGACGATTTTCATAAATTAAATTTTTTACTGCAAGTGGGTATTTTAGGCGAAACCATCATTTATGGAAAACAAAAAATAGATGGCGCTTATTATGATTTAGTGTACCAAAAGGAATTTACGGGACTAGTAGTGGAATCATCCATCGGTTTTCAAGTCAAGTATCGTGTTCCTTCCCTGGGTTTTTTAAGTATTGGCTATAATTATGGTCAAACTTTAAACATATCCAATTCGACAACTGAAAAAATATCATTCATGACCCATCAACTACAATTAGGTGTTAATTTCCCAATTAAATAAATTAAATTATGAAAAAAATAATTCTACTTATTTTCCTTTTTATTGGCGCCAAAAATTTTGCGCAAACTAATGGGATAACCTATCAGGCCGTAATTTTGAATCCAAAAGGAGAAAAAATACCAGGAGTAAATAATTCAAATGCTTTTTTAGTAAGTAAAGACATTTGCATGAAGTTTGAATTTGTTGACGAATATTCTAATGTAGAATATCAGGAAGTGATTCAAACTAAAACAGATAAATTTGGAATGGTCAATCTGATCATTGGATCAGGATCACAAACAGGCGGGTATGCTTCCTCTTTTCAGGAAATCGTATGGAATTCTATCAGTAAAAAATTGATTGTGGCTATTAACACAAATGGCAGTTGCAACTCTTTTACTGAAATAAGCAATCAGCACTTTAATTCGGTTCCTTTTGCGTTTTTTACTAAAAATGCAGAAAATGTTACTGGTATGGTGGCTATTGAAAATGGAGGTACCGGAGCGATTACGATGAGTGGTTTAAAAACAAACTTCGGAATGGAGAATATGGATAATACGAGCGATTTGAATAAACCAATAAGTGCCGCTGCTCAATTAGTATTCAGTTTAAAAGAAAATGTAACAAACAAAAGCACTAGTATTGCAACTGATGCTGCATCAGATACTAAATATCCAACGGTAAAATCGGTTAAGACTTATGTAGATAGTCAAGTACCTACAACAGGACCCCAAGGAATTCAAGGGGATACTGGCGCAGCAGGAGTAGCCGGTGCAACAGGAGCAGCTGGTTTAACCACTTCAGTTAACGGAGTTACACAGGTAAACGGAGCAATAACACTAAATAAAACCGATATAGGTTTAGGCAATGTAAATAACACAGCAGATGCAGATAAACCTGTTTCCTCTGCCATACAAACCGCATTAGATGCAAAAGCGAGTTTAGTTGCGCTGGCAGTTAAAGCGGATCAAAGTGCGGTAGACCTGAAAGCACCATTAGCTTCTCCTACTTTTACCGGAACTGTATCTGGAGTAACAGCAACGATGGTCGGTTTAGGCAATGTAAATAATACAAGCGATGCAGCAAAGCCGATATCAACTGCCATACAAACCGCATTAGACTTAAAGGCGAGTCTAGCTGCGCTGGCAGCTAAATCAGATCAAAGTGCGGTAGACCTGAAAGCACCATTAGCTTCTCCCACTTTTACCGGAACGGTAGCAGGAATTACCTCAACAATGGTGGGCTTAGGTAATGTAGATAATACCAGCGATGTTAATAAACCTGTTTCAACATTAACCGCAACTGCATTAGGATCCAAAGTAGATAAAGTAACAGGAGAAAGACTTATCAACGCAACAGAAATCACAAAACTTGGCAATCAATCGGGCACTAACTCAGGGGATCAAGATTTGAGCGGCTTAACAACAATCGCCGCTACAAATACCGCATTAGCCTTAAAAGCTAATATAGCTTCTCCAACTTTTACCGGCGCACCTATATTGCCAACCGGAACTATTGGCGTAACTCAAGCGGTTGGAAATAATACGACCGCCTTAGCCACAACCGCATTTGTAAATGCGGCAACTTCTGCTGGAGGTTCTTTTGTAGATTTAACAACTGCGCAAACTGTTGCGGGCGTAAAAACTTTTAGCACTGATGCGAAATTCAATGAAATTACTGTAGGGCGTGGTACAGGCAATTCATTCTATAGTACAGCGGTAGGCTATGAGGCATTAAAGGTCAATACCACAGGTAGCGTTAACACCGCCAATGGAGCTCTAGCCCTTAGAAACAACACCACAGGTAGCGAAAATACTGCTATCGGTGTTAATGCTCTTCACATTAACGCAATCGGCAGTAACAATACTGGTATTGGTTCTAATGCCCTTTACTACACCTCAGGTCGCGGCAACACTGCTATAGGTAAGGATGCGATGTACGAAAACACAACAGGCAACAACAATACTGCTATCGGTTACAATACAGGTGTAAGTGCAGGTTCCGGTACAGGATCTGGCAACACCATACTAGGGGCTAATGTAACAGGTTTAGCCACAACGCTTACCAACAACATCATTTTAGCCAACGGTACAGGAGCCATTAAAGCACAAAATAATGGTACGAACTGGACATTAACTGGAGGTTTAACCGCTGGTGGTATTACTTATCCTGCTATAAATGGCACCAACGGGCAAGTACTTACAACAAATGGAAGTGGTGTGGCTACTTGGGCAGCAGCATCGGGTGGTTTTACACATTACCTTGGCGAACTCTTTAATGGTGGCATAATTTATTATCTCTACAAAGGTAGCGATGGTTTAGAACACGGGCTTATCGTTGCGCTTACCGAAAGCACATATGCATGGCAAACAGCACCCACACTTACAGGTGCCAACCGTACCGAAGATGGTGCATTTAACACCAATTTAATGACAGGAAGCCCAACGAAAACTTATATTAACGGATTAGGCCCTGAGTGGTATTTGCCAAGTATTGATGAATTAATATTATTGTATTCCAATCGTTATAGTGCACAAAAGGCTTTGCGAGCAGGTAACAACACACTGCTTTCAATATCAGCTAACTATTGGAGCAGTACCGAAAATACAAACTCTATGACGTATAACTTCAGTTTCTTACTTGGTTACGTCATAATCGATCTTAAGACCACCGCGGTTTCCGTACGTGGAGTTAGGGCTTTTTAACTCCCGATAGCTATCGGGATTAACCATTTTTTCATTACCGCATAAGCGGTCTAATTTAAAAAATAGCACTTATTATGATTTATACCCTTGGATAAAGATTTTTTCAAAAAAATAAATGAATGTTTGTAATTATCCAAGGGGGGGGTAAAAGGGATGCATTGAAATTGGTAAGGAGTATATTCAGGGCTAAAGAAAGAACACCTCGATGGATAGCATAGACAAAGTTTTTGCTTTTTGTAACAAAGGATGGTTGTGGTAATATTTTAATAAGAGTAGATTTTGCGAAGTGATATTTCACGTAAAATTTAAAAATGACCTTGAGCCAATGATGCAAATTAGCGATAATTTTTATAGTTATTGTTATTTTAGATTTTTATATAAAAAAGGTTCAGCTTTACGGAGGGCACTGAAAAACTTCACTTATTTTGATTAGAGTCGTTTTTTAGACAATAAAAAAACGCTTATAACAGGATTTTAAAGATCCTTTATGAGCGTTTTAATTTTTACAACTGTTTTTTATTATAGGTTATATGAGTCGATTTTTGACTTTTATAGGCTCATTGAGTGTACTGCGCATGTAGCTTTGATTTTCCTACATTAATTTGAGTATTCTTTTTAAGTTGACTGCGAAAATTGCTATTGCACCTTGCATTTGCATATTGGTAATGCCATATGATATTGCTCTATCATAACCATGTACATTTTTCAACTCACTATTTTTCGCTTCTATTTTATATCGGTGTTTTGCTTTTTCTTTGTAATAGTCAGTTTCTTGAAAGCTGATTTGTTCTTGGTGTAAGTCCGATTTTATCGACACCGAATATGTTTTTGTCTTGGCTCCTTCTTTATAACAACCCTCTTTTAAAGAGCAGGTCTTACATTTTTCCACATCAAAATAGTAGGTTTGTATTTGATTGGTTCCAACATTTTTTTTGCCTTGGCAAGCCTTTCGTATAGCCATGTGACCAGCAGGACAAACAAATCTATCGGCATCTTTATTGTAATCAAATTTATCTTCGTCTTTTCTAGCCCCTTGTGCTATTGTAACATTTAGTCTTGCTACCACTTTAATATTTTGCCCACTTGTGAGTTTGAGATTTTTTTTTCCTGTATAGGCTCCATCGCCAATAATTATATCAACATCGATTCCGTTTTCCTGACTAATTTCTAAAAGTTTAGGTAACTCCGGGCCATCTCCTTTTTCGCCTGATGTGACTACAGCTGCTGTAATGATGCGCTCTTCGGTCATCGCTAAATGAGTCTTATAGCCGAAGAAGGAACTATCAGCGGATTTATGCCCCATTTTAGCATCTGGATCTTTTGATAACGTAAAATTTTCCTGAGTGTCTTCTATCGTTTCTTTAAGCAAGTTTAATTTTTCTTTCACCGCAAGTATAGAACTTAAAGATTGTTCTTTTTCTAGCCGTCTCTCCAACTCTTTACAATAGGCCAATTCCTTTTCTAATTCATTGGTATTGTTCTTCTCTGACATACGTTCTTTCCATTGGTCATCAAATAAATAAACCGTTTTTCGCAGTAGTTTTGAACGCTCATGCAATACTGCAATTGCCGAAAATGGATTTGATCTCGATAAAGTATGTGTGGCATCAACTATAATAGACTTAGGACGGATAATGCCCTTTTCAAGGGCTATAGTCACCGTTTTACTAATCAATAGATTTAATAAGTCGGTGTCCTTCAAACGTAGTTTTCTATATTTTGTTAACGTACTAGAATTGATAACATCTTCTTCTGGTGCCATTTCCAAAAAATACTTAAAGGACATATCAAAACGGGAACGCTCCACTACATCAATATCTGAAACGGTATAAATTGTTTTCAGAAGTAAATACTTGAACATACGCACAGGACTTTCTGCTGTGCGACCATTATTTGTACAGTATTTATTTAGCAACTCATCATAGATAAATGAAAAATCTATCAACTCATTGATTTTTCTTAGCATATTGTCCTTGGGAACGATTAAATCATATAACGAAGAGTACAGACTGAATTGAATTTTTTGTTGTTGAACTAACATCTAAAAGCCTTTTGGCTACCATTAAAAATACGAAAAAAGGAGCAAAAAACTATAGTTTTCTACTCCTTTTTATTAACAATTAATTCTTAAAAAGACTTTTTCAGTGCCCTCGCTTTACGGTTGAACCTTTTTTGTTAGTAATTAAGAAGAAGTACTATTTACACTTTTCCTAACGTATATAATTGTTCCATTGTAAGGGTTCAACTTCCTTCCTTAGGTTCTAAGGTTATCCCAAAAGCTTCTGCATCAATTGCGTTAGCTACAGCAAACATTTTTTGATCATTAACCTTGAAATTATCTAGAGTTAATGGATTCAAATTTAATGCCCCTACTTGATATACAATTCTTCTGGAGGTTCCGGTAATACTGTAGCATCTACATAAACCATTCTATAAATCAATCCTCCCTAGTGTATCTGAATTCCTTCGTTTGTCCAACATTTTGAACATCAATGGAAATGCTACGTTTTTATAACTTACTCCCAACATCAGAATGTTACTGTTTTTAGTTCCGAACTTCCAATTGGTTCTATCTAGCACCAATACCAAATCGGATTTAGCTGATAATAAAATGAATATCAATGAAGAAACTATTTTCATGCGAAAATAAAATTCCTTCATGAATCTTTGCATTCTTCTATAAGAGCTGTTTTTAGTAGCAGTTGTTTTGTTGAATTTCAATAATATATGTTTTTGTCATGTACTAATAAAATTAGTTTAAAACTTTGTCCAAATTTAAGTAAAAAAACATAATTTTTTAAAACAAAAAAACCCCTATTCCTATCGGAATAGGGGTTTTCAAAGAAAGGCGACGAACC
>NZ_RYDI01000026.1:0-35950 GCF_003970335.1 Flavobacterium sp. LS1P28
TTTTGTCAATCCTTTTAAAAGGAGCGAAATTAGGAAACTAATAATAGCTCCAATTACCGCTAAGATAATCGTTTTTATAATATCTTCAGAAAGGATATTAGGCACAATACTCAGCAAAGTTCCTGATGCAGTTCCAATTTGCAAGGTGTTATTTGATTCCATCTCGCGGTAAATATTGATTGTCTTTTTTCAACCGATTGATGATGGCCTGCTCTCGGTTCGCTGTATCATCAACCGTGATTTGGCTGATTATTGAAATGACTCCTCCTGCGAGGGCTGCATATCCGGCAATACTGACAACGGCTACAGGTAAAACGACCGGAGCTGCAATGATACTGCCACTGATGGTCAATAAAGCCAATCCAATACTTCTCAAAACCCGGAAAAACTTCGGGGTAGGTGCTTTTGCACGTTCAACTATATTCATAATTTATTTATTTGTTTTTAAGCCTTATCATCCTGAGCGGAGTCGAAGGATTAGATTGGATTTTTATTTTTACTTCTTCATTATTGGCCAAAGCCGCATTAACTATAGCTTTCAGCTTTTCTAACGCTTTTCGGGAAAAACTTCCTTTCCCTATTCCTGTGTGCAGTGTTACAGTTGCGATACAACCCAATAATTCCGTTTTAGCATCATTGGCGGGATGGATTAATATCAAATCTCTCCCCGGAACATTTTTCAAATGCAAGTGCCATTGGAACTTGGGACTAAATCGCTTCTGTAAGATATATTCTCCCTCGGGAATGCAAGAAATACGCTTTCGGTTTCCCAACCAGGGCAATTCGATGGTATAACAAACTATTGTGCCGTTCCATTCTAAAACCCCTTGCGTTCCCTCGGGAAAATAAGTCCTTGTCAACACCAGGACCATCCTACAATCCGCTCACCTGAACCAATGCCAATGGATTATAGGAACCATTTTTCAACGGATACATTCTACCATTTACCTCTTGAAAGAATTCAAGGCCTAAAGCCAAAAACAATGGTTTTGTGCTGCCCGGAGTAACCGGATTGACATGATTGATAGCAACAGTTTGATTCGAATCCCAAGGTAGAATATCCGTTTCCGAAGTAGCAACGACAAAGGTTTCTGCTTCAAAATCAATTTCCGCACCTGCTGATATGATTTTGAAATGAGTAGTTCCACTAGCAGCCGCAATCATGTTCGCAGGAACAAACGGCAACAAATCAACCATAATATCACCCGTAGCACGGTCAATTGTCCCCACAAAAGGAGCAAATAAAGCAGTGCCCAGCTTTCCTCTAATGTTAAATTCGAAACCGGCAAGTAATTCTGCCTCACCATCAATTACATTTCGCAATCCACGCTCACTTACCATGTCCGCCTGAATGACTTTAATCATAGATTGAGTCAATCGGCTTACCATTCTGCTATCAGCAGAATTAATGAGCAAAGTTCGCATTGCAGTTCGTAACGTTTTACCCGCCTTTCCAGCTCTTCCAAATTCGGCTCCATTCTCACGCGTTCTCTGGAACGCAGGATCGCTCGCAATTCTGCTTGCATCAATGCCGCCTTTTTCACGTGCTAAATGCCCATCTTTGGTTTTGTAAAAAGTAATATCCCCGATAGTACCCTTCAACTTAATTATGCCTTTTTGCCTTGCCATAATTTCTAAAATTTTAAATTAATAATTGTTTCAAATTCCCTCAATCATCATCCTGTTGCAACATCTTTCGATTGATTTCTAAACAAATTTTAAGCTATTAAGTGAGATAAAAAAGAGGTTCCTATTCCATATGTCACTTTCTGACACAAATGGCAGAAAATGATCCAAATATCCATTCACAACCACCATTGACAGGAGTAAATTTCCGCTTCTAAACCAAAGGAATTATTTACTATTTTTATGGAGTGCCAGAAGTTGAACCACAAAGGTATCAAGTTAGGCAAAGCCCAATCAAAGCTATAGATAGAGTATGAGATCCAAAAACAAGAGACTATGTATCTACCCTAAGGACATACAACGCATAACCGGAAAGAGTTATCGCCAAAGCATTAGACTACTTCAAAAAATGAGAATTAAGTTAAACAAACTAGAGGATGAGTTTGTATCTATTGAGGAATTTTGCCAATTTACGAGTCTGAAAATTGAACAAGTTGAACCTTTGATAATCGGATAGAAATTATAATTAAGCTATTCAAAATTTAATCTTTAGCAGTTCAATAAAAATAGCGAACTAGTTCGTGTTTTGACAAATTGCAACCCATTCTTAGAAGTGTTTTTTGTATATTTACAGTCAATAACACAGCTGAAAAACTGTCAAAATTTGAAGTGGCACTTGAATGAAAAAACAGATATAAAATATTATATATCAACCACATAGCAAAATAGAACTTTCCCTCTTTCTCTACAGAATTGAAGCCATAACATCTATTAATCAGTGAGTTAGTTTTTTGTTTTTTGTTTTACTTCTAGCCTACATTTAGATTACATAATTATTATAGAACTGCAGAAAGCAATCAATAATACCAATAAACCCATATTAGTTGATATTAGCCTCTAAATTCAAAAAAAGACAACGGAGAAACATTATATAAAACGTTGCTGTAAGACATCGTAAAATCTTCTTTTAGTCTCTTTTTGCTACAGCACTAATTTTAAATAGAATTAAAGATCATTTAAGAAAAATCGAGTACCATTTTTGATTTTTCCCTATAATTTGACGGGGGACTTTCTACCATAGTACATCACTGCTTTTATATCTCTCATATTTTTATTTGTCTACTTAAAAAGCAAATTTTAGGGCGAGAAACTACTTGTACCAGCTTAAGATTGTTGTAAAACTGCCTACTAGCTATTTAAAAAGGTCTAGTGTAAGGGCTTTCTTAGCTGAGATTATAACAACGCAAGAGTAAGTACTATTTTTATTAAGGAGTAGGCTTTCAAGATGTCTGTGATTGGTAAAATAAGATCTCTCAAATCAGTACCACCCCGTTTATAGTATATTATATGATTCCAAATTTATATTTAAGGCGGGGTTTTATATTGGCGGGAATCAGTTTGTCCAATTGCCTCTTGTCACTTCCTTGCAGACAGATACGCTGCAACCATGTAAAATACAATGCACCTATATAGGATCAAATCTTGGTCCCAAGCGTGCAAAACGACAATCATACCAATTTGGAATTCTTTCTTTCTGCAAAAACTACAAAGTAGCCCAAGCTGACTCAAAAAGGATATCACAGACTGCTAATTATATAATATTAAAAATAATTGTATAACATTCTCTATGTAGAGTTTTGTAAATTTACAAATATGGTAAAGAACCATTGTTTACAGCAAGTAAAAAAATTTAACGACCGCTTACTTGAAGTAAAGTAGAGTTGTAAAACATTCTAAATTTACGTAACTCAAATGAGTATAACCATAAAAGAAAAAAAATGAAAACTAAAATGCAATTAGAACAAAGCATCATAAAGATAACTAATACAATTAACCAAGAATATCCAGAGCTATCAAAATTTATTATTGAAATGCCCGAGAACAATTCGGAGAGTGAGGAAGTAACTATCAAAAGCCTTGAAGAGTATTATAATTCTTTAAAAGATCTTCTGGATAAATATGCAAAAACACATAGTGAAACGGAGATCAAAGAAATTGCTAAAACACTTGAATACGCAGACTTACAAATCTACCCGCCTTCTGAAGATATTTATCAACAATTAAAGGAAGAAAAGGATTTGAATCCAGAAGATATTACAAAAAAGAAAACACCAAACGAAAAGGACTTTAAATATGTGAAAACGGGTGCTGATTTAGATGTTCCAGGTTCAGAGCTAGACGACCAACAAGAAAATGTGGGAAGCGAAGACGAAGAAAACAATTATTACAGTACCGGCGGAGACAACCATAATGATTTAGACGAAAACAAAGAATAATATATAAAACAATTATGAAAATTCAGTTCACCACAGACAAAACAATTTTTGATGACGAAAATCAAGAAGACTATATACCTACCTAAAAATGACAACAAAGGATTTATCAAAGAGCTGTTTGTAAAATACTAGATTATCCTCACGGTTTTGATTGAACACATTAAATTGTTTGTAAATCAGTTTCCTCATTTAGTTAATAGTAGTTTTATAAAAGTATTTATATATAAAAAACGAAAAAATGACTGCTTTTTAAATTTGTAGGTAAAAGAATAATAACTGAATGAATCACAACGATGAAACAATTAAAGCAATATAAAATGGAACAAAGTATAAACAGTTTATTAGGCTACACCATTAAAGGAACTGATGGTGAAATTGGAAAAGTAGAAGAGTTCTTTTTTGATGATCAGACCTCAACCATACGGTATGTGGTGGTAAAAACGGGAGGATGGTTTTCCGAAAAAAAAGTTTTGATTTCGCCTGAAGCATTTCAAAAACTGGATTGCGAATCAAAAAAACTATCTGTAAATCTTACGCAGGAAAAAATAAAAAACAGTCCCGATATTGAAACAGACAAACCTGTTTCAGAACAACAGGAAGAGTTGATTCGTGGATACTACTCTTGGCCAGGCTATTACGGAAACGGAATGTATGGACACATGGGGCTAGGCATGTGGGGATATCCGTTAGTTGAAGTAAGAGAAACAGAAAAGGAAATGATACAAAGAAAAACGGAAAAGCAAGCTAATGAAAACCCGCATCTACGCAGCACACAGGAAGTTACAGGATATGATATTCATACGACGGACGGAAACATAGGCAAAGTAGAAGATTTTATAATTGACGATGTAAGCTGGAAAATCCATTTTCTTATTGTGGAAACCGGCAACTGGTTTTCGGGGAAAAAAGTGATTATTTCTCCACGTTGGATTAAAGATGTAAAATGGCAGGAGCAGATAGTTACTATTAATCACTCAAAGGAAGAAGTAAAAAACAGTCCCGAATATGATTCGTCGCAATCGATAAATGATTCATATGAGCATTCACTCAATGACTATTACGAAAAATAAAATAATAATTATGGAAATTTTACAACAAGCAGAAGTATTTGAAAAAGCCAAAATGAGTCATATGTCTAATAGTGATAGAGTGACAGCTTCAAGAGAAGCAAAACGACTTGTATTAGCAATCAACAAAATTTATAAGAAGACAAAAGAAGCAACCTTGATGGATATAATGAAGCGGTTAACCATTAAGAAAAAAAGAATAGATATTCGATTGAAAGGAAGACCTAATTCTTGAGTATACTTATACTATTAACCCCTAATAAACAAACGCCATGGGAAATCATATTGTAAAAATAATTTCAGTGGAACCAGTAACGCATGATGTAAAGCGATTTACAATCCAAAAGCCAGAAGGTTTCAAATTCATACCTGGACAGGCAACAGAAGTGTCCGTAAATACTCCTACTCTTAAACATGAAAAGCGACCTTTTACTTTTACAAGTTTAAATGATAATAGGCACCTTGAATTTACAATCAAAATTTATGATAACCACAACGGAGTTACAAAAGAATTAGGAAAATTAAAGCTCGGTGACGAACTTATCATCCGTGATGTTTGGGGCGCAATTGAATATAAAGGCGAAGGAGTATTCATTGCTGGTGGTGCAGGTGTTACACCATTCATTGCAATTCTGCGGCAGTTACAGGCGGATGACAAAATTGCAAACAACAAACTAATTTTTACCAATAAAACCGAAAAAGATATAATTCTAAAAAAAGAATTTAATGAAATGCTCGGCAAGAATTTCATCAACACGCTCACTGATGAAAAAAAAGAGGGGTACGAAAATGGTAGGATTGATTATACTTTTCTAAAAGAAAAAATAGACAACTTTAAACAGCATTTCTATGTTTGTGGTCCACCACAATTTGTAACGGCCATTTCAGAAGCACTCACACAATTAGGAGCGAAAACTGATACAGTAGTTTTTGAGAAATAATCGGTGAGATTTGTTAAAACTGCTTTAACGATTTGATTGCTTTTTTCTCGAATTTAGAATTATAAAAAAAATCTTTTAAATTTATATTGTGCATGATACAAACGCATCCGATAGCAATAAATTATGAAAAGAAACATAAAAACGATAATAACTAAAAACATATTTCGTCTCCCACTGGATATTCCGGGGCAAACTGAACACCCTATTCCGGTTCAAATTGGACAGTTTTGATGATGATTTTTAGTCCTACTTTGTGATCAAATCAAAAAGATAATTAATAGCCTAATCAAAGCCATAGATAGAGTATGTGAACAAATAACAAGAGATTGTGTATCTACCCGAAAGACATACAACGCATAACAGGAAAGAGTTATCGTCAAAGCATAATACTACTGCAAAAAATGATAATTAAGTCAAACAAACTAGAAGATGAGTTTGTGTCTATTGAAGAATTTTGCTAATTTATGAGCCTAAAAATTAAACAAGTTGAATCTTTAATAATTGGATCGAATTTATGTTTTAGGCGACTAAATTTTGAACCGTTTCCAGTTCAATAATAGTACTCAACTAGTTCAAACTTTAAACAATGAAAGACCTTTTTTACTTTGATAAACCTTTAATTATCACTATCTTTACAGCGATAAGATTACATGATTTTTTACCTATAAATCGTAGGAGTAAAATCGAGACCCTTGTTTTAAAATAGTTTGCGAGACATCGTAAACACTGACATAAGGAGAGAGAGACAAATCCCTCTTTCTCCGCCAGTAGAAATACAAAACGAAGCAAACCCCTCTAAATCTTATGATTTAGGGGGGTTTTTTCATTTGCGGTAAATCAAATTATTCATTAAATCTCAAAACTTAGGTGTCTTTTGAGGTGTCACTGAAAATCTATTTTTTTAAGTGACACCTATCTCAAAAGTTACCAGTTCAACATTTGTCCAAATACCTTTTCACTATTTGAACATCTTGTTTGGAAGTATTACAAAGTTTAAATTTAATAATAACTAAAAGGTCACCAACCATGAACACAGCCGTATCCGTTCTCTTTTATATAAAGCGATCAAAAGTCAATAATGATGGTATCTGCCCTATTTACGTTCGTGTCACAGTACAATCTAAACGATTTGAATTTAGCAGCAACAAATTTGTTAATCCTGAGAAATGGTCAAATGAAGGATCTAAAGTTAAGGGAAACAATGAAGAGACTCGTTCAATAAACAGTCACCTTGAATATTTAAAATCTAAAGTTTTAGAAGCTGAAAAAAAATTATACAAAAAGGATATCATTATATCTTCTGAAAATCTAAAGAATGAAATTTTTGATCTCCAAGATAACCAAAGAATGCTTATCCCCATTTTCAATGATCACAACAACAAAATCAAAGAATTGGTTGGTAAAGAATATGCACCAGGAACATTAGAGCGCTACAACACTTCTTTGAAGCATACGGTAGAGTTTCTGGAATGGAAATACAAAGTATCAGATATAGACATTAACAAAATAGATCATGCGTTTATTACCGAATATGAATTCTACTTGAGAAGCGTTCGTAATTGCGCCAATAACACTGCCGTAAAATACATCAAGAACTTCAACAAAATAATCAAGATTTGCATAGCTAACCATTGGATAGAAAGAAATCCGTTTGCCAACTACAAGTCAAAAGTCAAAGAAGTAGAAAGAGTCTATCTATCTGAAGACGAAATCCAAAATATACTCAACAAAGATTTCAAAACAGAACGATTATCGCTAGTGCGCGATATCTTCCTTTTCAGCTGTTTTACAGGCTTAGCCTACATTGATGTCAAAAACCTAACAAAGTCGCATATAAGCCTCGGAATCGACGGAGAGAAATGGATATTCACCCACCGTCAGAAAACCGAATCGGCTTCAAAAATTCCAATTCTTCCAATAACACAAATGATTATTGATAAATATGAGCACCATCCGGAATGCAATAATCAAAACAAACTACTTCCTATTTTGAGCAATCAAAAAATGAATGCCTATTTAAAAGAGATAGCCGGCGTTTGTGAAATTGAAAAAGAATTAACCTTCCATATTGCTCGTCATACTTTTGCGACGACTGTAACACTCACAAATGGTGTTCCTATAGAAAGTGTGAGTAAAATGTTAGGACATAAAAATATAAGAACCACACAGCACTATGCTAAAATATTAGATAAAAAAGTGAGCGAGGACATGATGATTTTAAGAAACAAATTCAATCTCGCAAAAAGTCCCACAAATGAAATAGTGAAAGTAAACTCCAATTAAACATCTGTAACTATTTGTGCAATATATTGATAGAGAACTGACGGATGAAGTTATTGAAGTTGATAAAGGAAGTGCGAAAAGCAAATTAAAATTAAGAAAAATATAATACTATGACAGAGAAAATAAAAGAACCTTTGAGTTTATCAGCAATCTATTTGAGTTTAGAGCAGACACGATAGCTGTACTTTATAAAATAAGATGGCAAATCGAATTATTATTCAAATTTATTGCGTGCTGATAGTAAATCTTTTGATAGAAGTTTTAAAGAAAAGTTTGAAGAGACAATGGTCTTTCTCTAATTTAGTTAGTTTTTGCAGAATTCATTTGTTCAACTATATTCATCTGACTAAATTTTTAGAAAGTCCCAAAAAACGACTGGGAATTAGACATAGAAAACGATGGACAATTAGGACTATTTGATCATTATTTGGCGAATGGATAATTTGATAAATGAAACTAAAAAAAATATTTTTCAATTTATTGAATTCTCAACATAGTGAAGAAAAACAAGCCAAGCCAAAACCTCGTTAAGTGCCTAAATATATAGAAAAAATGAACTTCCGAATTTTTTTATCGGACAACAATGATATTTTATTTAAAATATGATTTATATTTATTTAAAAATGAATAATCTAAACAAAAAATTAAATCAATTAAAGTGAGTAAAATGTTTTTCATTCTTGAAAACTAAACACAATAAAGTAGGCAATACAATCAAAAGTAAAGGCATTGCAATAATAAATCCTCCAATCACAGCAATCGCAAGTGGCTGATGCAATTCTGAACCCGTTCCAATTCCTATTGCTAGTGGAAATAAGGCTATGATTGCTCCAAGCGCGGTCATTAATTTAGGGCGCAAACGAGTGGAAATGGAATAAATTATTGATTCATTTACATTCCGGGTCAATTTAAAAGTTTCTCTGAATTGTAAAAAAGTAAAAATAGCATTCTCACTTATTATTCCTACGATCATAATAATTCCTGTGTAACTCCCCACGTTTAATGGCGTTCCTGTTATAAAAAGCAAAATATAACTTCCTGCAATTCCCAAAACAGAAATTATTAAAATTACCAATGCTACTCTAAAATCTCTAAATAGAAATAAAATAACACCAAAAACTAATAAAGATGAAGCGATTAATATCATTAATAACTCCTTGAAAGATTGCTGTTGCTCTTTATAAGCACCTGCGTATTCAATATAATAGCCACTTGGTAAATGAATATTGTTTTTAACTTGTGTTTGAATATCCTTCATCACACTCCCTAAATCTCTATTATCCAATCTTCCAGTTACAACACTTATCATTTGGAGATTTTCACGTTCTATTTCAGCTACTCCTTTTTGAGCTGAAATAGCAACTAAACTCGAAATAGGAATCGATTGACCATTTGGTAAAAATAACTGCAATTTTTTGATATCTTCTAAACTTCTTTTTTCTGAATTTTTATAGATTAATCGAATGGGAATTATGCGTTCATTGTCTAATAAATTTCCAATAACATTCCCTTCAAGCGCAGTTTGTAACTGAAATTGCAAGTCGGCTGGAGTGATTCCATATTGTGCTAACTGACTATAATTGGGCACAATATTTATGGATGGTCCGGCCAAAATAATACCATCAAATACATCAGCTGTACCTTTTACTTTTTCGACTATTACATTTACTTTTTTGGCTATTTTTTGTAATTCTGCTTGATTACTGCCAAATATCTTCACTTCAATTGGTGAAACAGAGCTCATTAAATCGCCCAACATATCCCCAATTACCTGACCAAAATCAATGCGCAAAGCGGGTTGAGTCGCTTCAACTTTTTGTCTAATTTCATCAATAATAGCATTGCTAGTTTTACTTCTGTCCTTTTTTAATTGAATCAAATAATCCCCGCGATTGGGTTCCGTTATAAAAAATCCCATTTGTGTTCCTGTGCGGCGACTGTACGCTTCTACTTCAGGAATTTTTATAATTATTTTTTCCACTTCTTTGAGCATTCTATCAGTCTCTTCAAGTGAAGTTCCTGGCGGGCTTTCATAATCCAAAATGATACTCCCTTCATCCATTTCCGGTAAAAAACCGGTTTCTAAATTGGGAAGAATAATAAAAATAGAAAGCACCAGTACAATACAAAATGAAATACTAATTATGGGCTTTCCAATAAAATAAGCTACCCAAGTCTGAGTTTTTACGTCATGGATTTCAATTGCTTTTTTCGTTTCCGAATAATTTTCTTTTTTAGAAAGTAATAAATAAACTACCGGAAGTAACAGCCAAGTCACAAAAAAGGAACAGACTAAAGTGATTATCATCGTATCCGTTAACACTTTAAAATACGAACCCGCAACACCGCTCATTAAAACAAAAGGAATAAAAATCACAATTGTACTTATGGAGGAACCTACCATTGCAGGGAATAAATAGTGAATCGCTTTTTGCAAAAGCGAAACAGTAGGCTCATCAGGATGTTCTTCGTGCGTTCTGTGAATTTGTTCTACAACTACAATCGCATCGTCAATAATTAATCCTAAAGCGGCTGCAATAGCCCCTAAAGTCATAATATTGAATGTTTGTCCGGTTAAATACAAAACAATTAGTGTGAGTCCTAAAGTAACGGGAATAACAATCAAAATAGTGGCACTGGCTTTCACCGATTTCAAAAATAAAACAGCAACAATTATGGACAACAAAAGTCCTATTAACAAACTATCCGTTACACTTTTTACAGCATCATTTACAAAACTGGCCTGCTCATAAAATGGCGTTATTATTATGTTTTTAGGAAGGATTTTTTTTAATGATTCCAGTTTATCATGCATCGCCTCTGATAGCGTAATCAAATTTGAATTGGGTTGCTTGAGAACTGCTATAAGAATACTTTCTTTACCATTGGCATTAACTTTTATGTATTCTTTAGCTTCCCTAATTTCCACCAAAGCAATATCTTTTAAGGTTACAATTCCTTTTCCGTTATTACGAATAACCAGATTTTCCAGTTCCTCCTTTTTATCAACCTGAGCATCTGTAATCGTGAGATATAAATAGCGATAATCCGATAAATACCCATTGGATTTAATAAAATTAGTTTGACTTAATACTTGTGTGATAGCATCAGGTGTAATTCCTAATGCTGTCATTTTAGTAAAATCAAGTGACAACCAATATTCTTTTTCTTTTCCGCCAATAATCCTAATCTCAGAAACACCATCAATTTGAGAAAGGAATGGTTTTATGGTATAATTGGCTATTTTTTTGAGTTCAATAGCGGAGAGTCCTTTTCCTTCTATAGCATATCCAATTACCGGAAGAATCGAAGGATTCATTTTCTCGATTGAAATTTGTGTATCAGGCGGAAGATTATTTTTTATTTGATTGATTTGCTGCTCTATTCTGGTTTTGCTCAAATCGATATCCGATTTCCAATCCATGAATGCCGAAATCTCACAACTTCCTCTACTCGTTGTACTTCTGACCGTTTTTAAATCCTGCACTTTTTTAATCGCATTTTCCAAAGGTTTCGTTACCGTAATCATCATTTTATCGATAGGCTGTTGGCCAGCATCAGCGATAATTTTTATTTTTGGAAAAGTAATCTCTGGAAACAAACTGATTTGCATTTTAGAATAAGCAAAAAAGCCTCCCAGAATAATTAGAAAGATTATGGTACTCAGTCCGTTTTTATGTTTGACAAAAAAGTTGTTCATTTCAATCCGCTTTTATCACTTTTACCTTAATCGTATCTGCAACACCATAATTTCCTGAAAGTAAAATTTTATCTTCAGGAGTTAAAATTGGCGACAGAATCTCTACTTTATCTTGAGTTTCTACTCCTTTTTTAATTGGGATTTTTATGGCTGTATTGTTATTAATCATTTTCATAATCCAAAAATCCGTTTCCGTTTCATTACTTAAAACAGCTGCTTTTGGCAACGAAACAGTTTTTGAATTTGAACTTTTATTAATTCTGACTTTTACTATTAAATTCTCTGGAATATCATGTTTGCCAATTACTTTTAGAATCACACTTTGCGTTTGCGAAGTGGCATCGACAGTGGGCATGTATTTTTGAACTTTCGCTTTTACCAAAGAACTGTCGGGTAATATTACCGTTAGTTCTTCACTGATTGAAACATATTTTTTGAACTCATAAGGCAAACTCAAAACGATAGCAAAACTATTGGTATCATTAATCGTCACTAAAGCATCCCCATCCTGAACATAATCACCTTGTTGCACATTTACTGAAGTTACAAAGCCATTTGTATTGGCTCTAACTTTTATGGCTCCGCCAAAGTTTAAACTGGGGTCAATTTTATTAATCGTATTCCCTAACACTTTTGCCTCACGGGTTTTTATTGAAAATAATACCGCCCCGTTAGAAACATAATCATTGGAAGCCACATTAACTGAATTTAAATACCCCGTAGCATTTGCTTTTATAACATTTTTGACTAAATAAGCGGCTGTAGCATTCAAATCAATATAGCTTTCAACTGAATTGGTATCAATGCTCGTTAAAGTCACAGGCACACTCGCGTCAATTGCTTTTTCTGATTCGTTGCTATTTTTACAGGAAATAAAAAAAAGCGCTATCAGGATAAAAAATAGAATTGGTTTCTTCATAGAATTAGTCATTAAAACTCCAATAATTAATTTCATTTATGATTTGGAGTTTGGTGCTGATATTTTGGGAAATGGCATTTCTGATTGTTATAAAATTGCCAACAGCAATACTATATTCTGTAATTTGTGCATCTCCGGTAAGCAATAATTTTTTATTCGCTTCAATTAATGCCTCAGCAATAAGAAGCTGCAATTGCAACTGATTTTCTACAGCTGCTGATTGTTTCAGTTTCAAATTTAACATCAATAATTGTTGTTTGTATTGTTTATTGAAATTGTTTTTATAGGCTAAATTAGTAGCTAATGCTACATCATTTTTTTGATGCTGCAAAGTACGTTGGTTTCCATCATAAATAGGAATTGACAGTCCTAAACCCAAACTAAATCCAAAATTTTTATAAGCCTGGTAGGCAAAACTAGAATTATAACCGGCATCACCTAATAGAGATAAAGACGGTTTATAATTGTAATCAATAAATTTATTTTGATTTTGAAGTTTGAGACTATCTACTTCAAATTGCTTCAAAAAAACTATTTTATCCGAAGGTTGAATACTTTTCAAGATGATTTCAGGCTTTTTTAAATAGACAAAAGTAGTATCGGTTTCTCCAGAAAGGTAATTCAACAAAGCCAAATCATTTTGATATTGTTGTTTTAATTGTAACAATACTAAATCTTGTTGCTTTACAGTTGCGATAAAAATTAAATAATCTGTTTGTTTGTAAATGGCATTTTGGGTTAATTTTTTCAGGATGCTTATTTCCTGTTTTAAAAGAGTTGCAATTTTCTGGTTGAAACCAATTTGTTCTGAACTTGCCGAAGCCGAAATGTATTGCGTAACAATGGTTTTATTTAAATCTTTTAAAGTAATTTTTTGATTCAAAACCAAAGCTTCTTTTATTAATTGAAAAGAAGCTGATTGCGAATTGATTCTGTTTTTTCCAATTATTTTTTGGTTAACACCTATTAAACCCGCAACAGATTGCCCGTTACTTAAAGCCAAATCATAACCAAAACCATTAATTATAGGAGCATAATTAGCATTAAGATTTCCGGTAACTTGTGGTCTATAAACTGATCGATTCAATAAACTATCCAGTGTCGCGGATTTTATTTGGTTGCTGTAATCTTTAAGTAAAGGAGAATTATTTTGTGCTTTAGTAATAAAGTAATTCAAATCTTTTTCTTGCGAAAAAGATTTAAAACATATAAAAATTAATAGTAAAAGCTTCCATTTCATTGGATAAATTTAGATAAAAAGAATGACACTATTTAGAAATTGGCTCAACAACTAGAATAACGAACGAATTAGGTACTATTCCTGCTCGTAGTTTTGTGTTTTCTACTGTTAGCTCTGGTTTTACATCAAAATCTGCCGTAGGCAAATACAGTTGATTTGTAGTTTTGTTTAGTGCAATAGTTCTGGCCCCTTTTTGAGTCTTTACAGTTTCAATAACTGAAAAAGTATTTGCGTTACGCTCTTTTATAACGGTAATCGTTCCCTCGCCATTGGATGTAAAAATAAGATTCTTTTTGGCATCAAAAGCAACGCCATCGCAACCATCACCAATTGGTAAAGTCTTTATTATTTTTCCATTTGTAGCATTAACAACAATCATCAAATTATTACCGCAAACAGAAAATAATCGGTTCGTAACTAAATCTATTGCCAATCCTGATGGTTCATCTCCGGGAGCAATACTCCAGGTATTTGTAACTTTTAATGTCGAAGCGTTTATCGTTTTTATTTCGTTTTTATCTTCAATATTCACATAAATTAACCCTTTAGTATTGCTTACTGAAAACTCTGGTTTTCCGCCCAATGGAATTGTTTTCACTACTTTATTTGTATTGGCATCAATAACTGTAGCATCATTACTTTCTGCATTGTAAACAAACACTTTTCGAGAAAATTGATCGTATAAAATGGCATCTGGTTTAATTCCTGTAATTTTTACTTTTTCAAGTAATTCAAATGTTTTCAAATGGACTACTGTAATAGAATTGTCTTTTCCGTTACTGATAAATGCTTTGTTTAAATCATTTGCAACTGCAATGCCGTGAACTCCTTTTGTATCTCGAATAGTTGCTATAGTTTTATCTGATTTTAAATCAATCACATTGACCATATTTCCGTGTGAAACAAATAAATGTTGGGCCACATCATCAACAGCGAGATAATCCCATCCATCATTGCCAGAAGTGCTGATCTTTTTGGATAATTTATAGGTTTGGCTGTAACTATTAGAAATAGAAGCAATAATGATAAATAATAGTAGTATTTTTTTCATTTGAAAGAACTTTTAAAGTTAATTTTATGAAACAAATTTCAGCTGTAATTCTATTTTAATTCTATGGAAACCACAACTCTTTACATAATTAAAAAGAGTTGGATGTAACACCCAACTCTTTATGGTATAAGTTTATTAAAAAAAGCAAAAATTACTCTTTTATCGGCATCCCATTTTCTTTAAAAGCGAGGCTTTTACTCTTCATCCCTTTTTTTAAATCCACTTCATAGATAGTGCCATGTTTCGAACTTTCTGTTTTGTCCGCTTCTGCAATTTTCCAATCGCTATATTTCGATTTTACAGCGGCTAAAACCGCTTTTGGTAAATTGATTGCTTTAATTTCTCCTTCCGTTTCCAGCCAGGTTCCATCTTCTGAAAAATTAGCAGAAATCCTACTTCCTTCTAATGTGAATTCTGCTTCCCATTCTTTTGGCCCTTCAACTCCCCAACTAACCTTTGTTGCAGTAGGAAATTTTTTAACGAAGGCTTTTTTTACTACATCCGGTGGAGTTCCCGCAAATGCACAACTGCATATAAAAACAATCGACATAATTAATAATTTTTTCATTTTTTTTGATTTAAAAGTTAATTTCAAATAATTTTACACTACAAATATTAAACACAATTCTATTTTAATTCTATGCTAATATTTTGTAAATCATAATGTTAATTTAAAATATCAATTAACTAAAACTACATCTGGTCAATTATTTGCAAAAAAACTTCCTGCCAATAATTAGGGTGATTGGACGTTTCTGTGTCTCCAAAACGGACTATAATAATATTCTTTTCAGGGTACACATACAGATATTGACCAAACAAACCAACAGCAAAATAACTGCCATATTTCAAAGGTCCTATTCCCCAATTATTATTGTAAAAGTGTTTGTTATTTCCGGACGGATCAGAATGTGTCGAATATTCAATCCATTTTTTGGATACAATTTGATTTCCAATCCAGTTTCCTCCATTCAGATAAAGTCTGCCTAATTTAGCAAAGTCAATCGCTCGTGCTTGTAAACAACAAAAAGATTTTTCAATTGCTTTATCATCTTTTCGATCTAAACTCCATGACGCCGGTGCTTCCATTCCCAATGGTTTCCAAATTTTATTTTCCAAATATTTAGAAATAGTGCCTCCGGTCACTTTCTCAATAATATATCCTAAAAGCAATGTATTCGCACTGCTATATCTAAATTTAGTGTTAGGTGGACATTCAAGATTTAAATTGAGCATTCTCTCTCTTAAATTATCACCCCAGTAAAACGCTGCATTATCAGATGCAGGATTTAATTCTCGATCCGTAAACCGTATTCCTGATGTATGTTGTAACAAATTTTTTATTGTGATTTTCTCCCAACCTACTTTATCTTTAAATTCAGGTAAATAATTAATAATATAATCGTTCTCGCTTTTTATTTTCCCTTCATCTATTGCTATTCCTATTAATGTAGAAACAAATGGTTTAGCCATGGAGAAAGAAGAAACAAATGAATTTGATGTATATCCATTATTGTATCTTTCGTAAACGATTGTATCATTTCGAATAATTAAAAATGTTAGCGTTTTATGCAAAGTTGCAAAACTATCCAAGCTTACATTTGTCGAATTAAAATCCCGATTGATTACTCCTATTTTTGTTCCTAACTGATATTCTTTGTTGGATTTATAGAAATTATAAACGGGACCTTCATTATTTACTACTCGTTGCGGAAAATGTTTATAATCACTTTGACTAGGAATCCCTCCATATCGCAAGGATCGCAATACGTCACAAGAACTTAACGTGCTAAGTAAAACAACAAGAAAAAAATATTTAAAAAGCTTTTTTGATTTCATTACGCTAACTCTTTTTTATTTTAATTCATTAATATTGTCTTTTGTCAAAATAAAACAATGTTTACCATTAGTAAATTTATAATAAAACACCAATCCGCTTACCTCCACAATTTCTTTTACGATAGATAATCCAAGGCCTAGTGATTCTTGGGAAGTAGAGTTCTTATGAAAGCGTTCAAATAACTGATTATCAATTGGGTTATTAACCCCCAAATTTGAGATTGTAATTTTATTTTTCTCTATAAAAATTTCAATATTTCCACTATTAATATTATGCCTAATTGCATTTTGTAATAAATTATTAACCAATACTAAACACAAATCAGCATTCATCAAAACACAAAAATCGTTTTCAATATTTTTTATTATCTCAATTTTATTGGCTTGAATATGCTCTTCAAAAAAGACTAAGGAGTTATCAACTGTATTTTCAAAAGATACTTTTTCTGTGGTATTAAATTGTCTGTTTTCAATTTTGGTAAGTAATAGAAATATTTTGTTCAATCGAATTATTTTAGAGCAAGCATAATCAATTGCTACTATTAATTTCATTTCATTCTCTTTCAAATTTTCAGATTGAATAAGTAAATCAATCTTAGATTTTATAACAGCTAATGGCGTTTGAATTTCATGTGAAGCATTTTCAGTGAATTTTTTTTGGCTATTAAAATCAACTATCATTTTTTGCATCATAACGTTTAAAGAAAGATTCAATTCATCAAATTCAGTTACCGATGTACTTGCTAAACGTGGAATTACATTATCACTAGCACGAAATTTCTTTAAATTGGATACTGTTTGATAAAAGGGTTTCCATACTGTTTTTGAAATCCAAAAATTTATAATTAAATAAGTCACAAAAAGCAAAATCAATAAAATAACTAACGAAGTAAAAATACCTCTAAACAATTCGTTATACTCCAATGTGCTTCTCCATATTTTAATGGAATAATTAGTATTTCCAACTTCAAAAACAGAAGAAAGCAATCTATTTTCTGCCAGTTCATTTTCTTTTTTATCATAAATTAAAGTGTCCGAAAAAATAGGTATAGAAATTTCTTTAGCATTTGTTTTCGCTATTTTTTTAATTGTAGCTTCACTGCTTTTAGTGATTATTCTCAAAGAAATCGTGTCATTTTCCTTTAAATAATTCTCAATTAGTTCCTTGCGATTTACCAAGAGTTCGTTATTACTTTGCCTAACCTCTCTAGTAATGATATGAAAACAAATGTATCCTGATAGGATTAATATCGGGATACTAAAAATCAAATAATACAAGCTTGTTTTAGCTAATAGTTTCATTCTTGAGTTTTAAAATTGTACCCTATGCCGTAAATTGTTGTCAAATAATCTTCACATTTTTTTTCTAATAATTTTTTACGCAAATTTTTCACGTGATTATATATAAAATCGAAGTTATCTAATCTATCCGAATTATCACCCCAAAGATGTTCTGCCAGCGCACTTTTACTCACTACTCTATTTTTATTAGATATGAAATAAAGCAATAAATCATATTCTTTTGACGTCAAAATTACATCTTGATTATGAACTAAAACGCGCCTTTCGTTAGGCAAAATTTTTATTTCGTTGATACTAATTTCTACATTTCCATCAAAACTTTTTCTTCTAATTAAAGCTTTAATTCGTGAATTAAGTTCCGACAAATGAAAGGGCTTTGGCAGATAATCATCTGCTCCAAGATCTAAACCATTTACTTTATCATCAAGAGAATTTTTTGCAGAAATTATTATAATGCCCGCTTTAGATTTTTTTAGTTTAATTTCTTTGAGTAAATCTAAACCAGTGCCGTTTGGCAAAGTAATATCTATCAAAATACAATCATAATCGTAAATCGCAATTTTCTGTTGCGCATGATGGAAATCAGGGGAAACCTCAACAATATTCCCTTCCATTTCAAGATATTGTTCAATGCTTTTTTGTAATTCTGGTTCGTCTTCTATTAGTAGTATTTTCATAGGTTATGTAAAAATAAAGCTAAAATCTATTCAAATTCTGTTTTTTAATTTTAAGTAAGAAATCTTCGATAAGATTCATTTCCTTCATCTTGTCTGTTAATTCATAAAGTTCTAAATCAGGAAATTGATTTCTAATAATTGCGATTTTTTCTTCTTGTCCACAATTCCCTGGGCAAGTATCTAATGCCTCGGCAATCTTCATTGCCAATGCTTTTCTGAACACTTCGTCCAATAGCAGGTGTTGAGCTTTTTCAAACCCTTTGTTGACTGCTTTAAATTGATTTAATATTTGAGCAGGGTCATCACTCTTATCTAGCATTTTTATTACTCCTTCAACTTGACCTTTTATACTGCTTAAACGGTCTTTAAGGTCTTTTGTTAAATCTTTTGGTAACATAATGATTCACTTAAATACAATACAACTCCCAAAATTAGAAGTTGTATTGTATGGTTAATAAATTAAATGGCTTTACCAATACCGGCTGCTGCTGCTAATTCTTCTTTACTCACGCCTTTATTTTGGCAACAAGCAAGATTGTCCATATAAGAAACTTAATGATGTACATAAGAATAAAAGAGTAAATACTGATTCATAAATTTTATTATTGATAATCATTTTATTGTTGTTAAATCGTTTTGAATTTGTCTCGTTCAGTAAAATTGCCTACTACCTCAGTTCGTCTAAAAACCTTCGTTTTTCCTTTATTTTATTAATAAATATATGTGATTTAAACTATAATTATTTTTCTTTTTAAACCATTTTCGCTTTCGTTCAACACAGCTTTCATTGTTCGTGACGGAAAATTTTATGATACTGTTTTTTGACCACAATGAAGCGTTTTTAGAAATTATACAAGAAGATTAGATTAGTTATAGTGTTAGATTGGTTGGTTAGAAAGTTAGCAAATTGTTTTGCTGACTTTTTTACTTTATAAAAAACAAAAAAAGATTTAAATTTGAACTGACGATTCTATTTTTAATAAACAAAGTAATTTATGAAACTATTTTTACCCAAAATAACACTTGTATTATCATTCTTAACTTTGTTTTCGTGTGTAAATAAAGTTAAAAAGATAGAGCCAAAACAATATAAATCAGGAGTAGTTATCTCATTTGATGATGCTTATGTTGATGAATGGTATAATGCCGATAAAGCATTACAAAAATACGATTGGAAAGCTACTTTTTGTGTTTGTAGGATAGATTCTATTGGGAAACCTCAAATAGAAAAATTGCTTGAATTACAAAAAGAAGGTCACGAAATTGCAGGTCACGGTTATCATCATTACAATGCGGTAAAGTTTGTTGCTCAAAATGGAATAGACCGATATATAAAGCAAGAAATAGACCCAATGATGGTTTCAATGAAGCAAAAAGGTTTTAATGTTTCGTCGTTTGCTTATCCCTACGGAGAACGATCGGATCAACTTGATAAAGCATTATCACCTAAATTTAAAGTAATAAGAGGTAGGGATTTTTGTGCTGTAGCTCCTGAAAAAGAAGGGTCTTATTTTAGAGATTCTAAATTTATGTATGCTTTCGATATTGACAATAATCACATCCATTTTAGCATTCCTTATGTTTTAGAATTATTAGATTATGCCAAGAAAAATAATAAAATACTAATTTTATGTAGCCATAAACCAGTTAAAAATTTGACTGCAAATTATCAAACTAAAATTGAAACATTAGAATTCATTTGTAAATATATGAAGCTTAATGATATGGCATTTTACCGATTGTCTGACTTGGATAATTTAGAAATTATCAATTAATAAAAATATTATGAACATACTAATAGTAGAAGACAGTAATGAACTAGCCATCGAGTTAAAAGAATTTCTTTCTAATTCGGGTTATGTTTGCAATTTTGCAAACACTTGCGAAGATGCTCTTGATGAAGTCAATAGTAATGATTACTACATTATGCTACTTGATTTGGGTTTGCCCGACGGAAGCGGTTTAGATGTTTTAAAATCAGTTAGAAAAAACCAATCCAAAATGGCAGTAATTGTAGTTACTGCTCGTGGCGAACTCGATGTTAAAATAAACGGAATTCCTATAGATAATTCAACATCAGAATTTAAAGATTTATATACCGCTCTGAACCAAATGATTATAAGAATTAAGGAATTGTTCCTAAAAGAAAAACAATTTATTGGCAATGTTTCACACGAATTATTAACACCTATTGCGGTTATAAAAAACCGATTTGAAAACATAATTCAAAATCAATCGTTGAATGATACCGCTGTTGATAAAATTTCGGATTCCTTGAATACTTTAGATTCAATGAAAAAAGTAATTAGCAATTTACTTTTAATTTCAAGGATAGATAATAAGCAATATCAAATTAATGAAATGCTAAATTTTAATACAATTATTGCGAAATTAACAGGAAATCTTGAAGATAGAATACAAGAAAAAAATTTAGTAATCACAAAGAATATTAGACATCAAGTTTATTTTACAGGAAACCAAACACTTATTAAAATCTTATTTAGCAATTTGTTTACCAATGCCATAAAATACAATAATCGTTATGGGAATATTTTAATAAATGATGAGTTTATAGCAGGAAAATATGCTTTAACAATTACTGACACAGGATTAGGAATGAATAACGAGCAGGCTTCTCAAATTTTTAATAGATTTACTCGCATTCATTTTTACCAATAAGAACAAGGCATTGGACTTGCTATTGTGGAAAGTATTGCCAAGTTGCATCACATAAAAATTCAAGTAACATCGACTATAAACTAAGGAACAACGTTTACGTTAATCTTCCCGATTTCTTAAAAAATTAATAAAAAGTTAAAGTTTTATCATTTGTTAAATCTTCATTTTCTCTTCATTTAGCGGTTATACATTTGACCTATAATTATAACATTTATAACAATAATAACAATTTAAAATTTTAGAAATTATGAAAAAAGTAATGATGTTAACATTGATGGTTCTAGGAACTACAGCTATGGTAAACGCTCAAACTGCTCCTGCAAAAACTGCTCCTGCAAAAGAAGTAAAAATGGGTAAACACAAAAAAGAAAAAAAAGGAGTTATAAAACCAGAAACAAAAAAAGTAGAAAATAAAAAGATAGAACCATCAAAAAAATAGTAATTACTAGACAATGGTTTTAGTAAATTATCAGAGGTTGATGATTGATGATGATGAAAGCTGTTCAAACTAAAAATTGAATGGCTTTTATTTTTAAATTTGATAAAAGTTTTAAATTAGGCTTGATACAAAAATTATGAGCAATAACAAACAAATATTTCAAACAATAACCAAAGCAAGATGGAGAACTTTCCAATGGTCAACTCGAATCTTGATTTTTGGAATAATGCTATTAATTCCTATTTTTATTATTACTCTTAATAGAGGATTAAAACCAACATTACCCTTATTGACGAACGTATATAACAATGTTACAGTGCTTTCAAATCCAACTACTCCAGTTGCATTAGACAAGCAAGAATTAAAAAAATACAAAGGTTTTGATGCTTTTATAAAAATGAAAGAAAAAAATGAAAACCTAAAAAATAGTTCAGAAATAAATCATAAAGACCAAGTTAGAGCCGCTTTTTACGTCGATTGGGATCCTCAAAGTTTGTTTTCATTACAAAAAAACATCAAAAAACTCAATATGGTGGTGCCAGAATGGTTTTTTATTGACCCAAAAACCGATTTGTTGCGCACCGAAATTGATACAGCTGCTCTCAAAGTAATGCGTAGAAATAATATTCGGATTGTACCACTCATCAATAACATCAACGATGCCAAACCCGATGATGGTTTTGATGGCGATATGATTCATAGAATTATTAATAATCCAACAAAAAAAGCCCGATTAATAAATGATATTGCAACAACTTTAAAAAAAAATAAGTTTCAAGGAATCAACATCGATTTTGAAGAATTTAAAGAAAATGGTGATGAACCTATTATAGCTTTCCAAAAAGAATTATACAAAAAGTTACATCCAATGGGTTTAATTGTATCACAAGATATTATGGCGAGCAACGAGGATTTTAATGTGAAAGAATTAGCCAAGTATAATGATTATATGTTCTTAATGGCTTATGATGAGCATTATACAGGTAGTGTTCCTGGTAATATTAGCGGGCAGAAATGGATTGAAAGTGTGCTTGATGAAACTGCTAAAGAAATTCCTGAAAGCAAAATAATTCTATGTTTTGCAGGTTATGGTTACGATTGGCAACAAGGAAAAGAGGGTAAAACGGTTACCTATCAAGAAGCCTTATCTAACGCAAAATTGTATAAAGCAAAAATAGATTTTGACAAAGATAGTTATAACAACAACTACGCTTATACTGACAGTAATGGCAACAAACATATTGTAAATTTTACCGATGCTGCTACCAATTTTAACACGATTCGCTTTGCTGACGAATACGGAACTGCAGGAACTGCCTTATGGCGTTTAGGAAGCGAAGATGATCGTTTATGGCGTTTCTATAATCGTAGTTTAACTGATGCTAGTTTGCAAAAGAAACCTTTTGATTATAAAACATTAGAAAATGTAAATTTTGGCTTCGCAACACCCGACTATATTGGCGATGGCGAAATTTTGAATGTGATAACTAATCCAGAACCTGGCAAAATAAACCTCGATATTGATAAAAATGGAAACATTATTTCGGAGCAAAAATACATTCAATTGCCCACAAAATATGTTATAAAAAAATATGGAAATGTAAAAAATCAAGTCATTCTTACTTTTGATGACGGACCAGATCCAACCTATACTCCTCAAATTTTAGATATATTAAAAAAAGAAAAAGTTCCTGCGACTTTCTTTGTGGTTGGTTTACAAGGAGAAAATAATATACCGCTACTGCAACGTATTTATAATGAAGGTCACGAAATAGGCAATCACACCTTTACACATCCAAATATTGCCACAGTAAGTTTAGAAAGAGCTTCTGCCGAAATGGAAAGCACTCGATTATTAATAGAAGCGGTTACTGGACGAAGCACCGTATTATTTAGAGCACCATACAATGCCGATTCTGAACCAACTGGCGAAGACGAACTAAAACCAATTGCGTTAAGCAAAGAACAAAATTATTACACCGTTGGCGAAAGCATCGATCCCAACGATTGGGAAAAAGGAGCAAAAGCCGATAGTATTTATGCCCGAACGGTAGCACAATATGAAGCCAATCCCGAAAAAGGGATTATACTTTTGCACGATGCAGGCGGAAATCGTCAAGCAACCGTAGAAGCTTTACCACGAATTATAAAATATTTTAAAAGCAAAGGAATACAGTTTACGACTGTTGCTCATTTGCTTGGCAAAACCAAAAACGACTTGATGCCTAAAGCCCACGAAAACTTTTTGAGTGTTGATAATTTCATCTTTGATTTTGGCTATTGGTTTGGTCATTTTATTGCCGCAACTTTTTGGGTGGCTATTATTTTAGGATTAGCTAGAATTCTCTGGATGTTTATAATGGCTTTTATTAAAAAATATAAAGACCACAAACATCCGCCAACTTATAATTTACAAAACACCAATCCATTTCCGAAAGTGAGTATAATTGTACCTGCTTATAACGAAGAAATTAATGCCGTAAAAACCATTGATAATTTGCTTTTGCAAGATTATCCTAATTTTGATATTGTTTTTATAGATGACGGTTCCAAAGATAAAACCTATCAAATGATATTGGAGACTTTTGGTCAGAATCCAAAAGTGAGTGTAAATACCAAACCTAATGGAGGCAAAGCATCTGCATTAAATTACGGAATCAATCTAACCCAAAATGAGTATGTTGTTTGCATCGATGCCGATACGCAACTAAAAACCGATGCGCTATCGCAATTGATGAAATGTTTTACTATTGAAACAAAAAATGATCAGGAAATTGGTGCTGTTGCTGGTAATGTAAAAGTGGGTAATGATAACAATATGCTTACCAAATGGCAAAGTATTGAATACACAACGGCACAAAATTTTGACCGTCGAGCATTCGATTTAATCAACGGAATTACCGTAGTGCCTGGTGCAATTGGAGCGTTCAAAAAAGAAGCAATTTCTAAAGCTGGTGGTTTTACAACAGATACTTTGGCAGAGGATTGTGATTTGACTATTCGTATTTTGCGAAATGGTTATAAAGTTGTAAATTGCGTAGAAGCTGTTGCTATTACCGAAGCTCCAGAAACTTTGAACGAATTTATGAAACAGCGTTTTCGTTGGAGTTATGGAGTTATGCAAGCCTTTTTTAAAAACAAAGATGCTTGTTTCAACCCAAAATATAAAGGTTTAGGAATGGTGGCTTTGCCTAATATTTTTATTTTTCAAATCATCTTACCCATTTTTGCACCATTAGCTGATTTGGTTTTAATTGTAAGTTTAATTTGGAATCATAATAATCCTGATAGTTTACATAAAATAGGTATTTATTACATCGTTTTTATGTTTGTAGATGTATTGGTTAGCATTGTAGCCTTTGTATTTGAGAAAGAAAAATTAAGCAAACTCTTTTGGCTTATACCGCAACGATTTGTGTACAGACAAATAATGTATGTGATTTTGTTCAAAGCAATCAAAAAAGCAATCAAAGGCGAAAGCCAAGGTTGGGGCGTTTTGAAACGAACTGGAAATGTAAAAACTATTCAATAAAATGAAAAAATCTGATAAAATAAAATGGTTTCAAGAACCAGAAGAAAAAGATTATCCAGCTGCACAATCGTATTTGAGCTTGATTTTTGATGAAGATAAAGCTATTGAATTGGTAACTCAATTAAAACAAGCATCAATAATAATGTACAAAGCCAAAGACTTGTTTAGAGCTAGTTCACTTTCATTATTAGGAATTAGCAATTCTCATATTGAAATTGATATTGAAAAAATTAAGAAAAATAAAAAAATTTCACCTTTATTATTAGTTAGAGACGCCTTTAATTACAAAGTAATTATTGCCGATGGTTACCATAGATTGTGTGCAGTTTATACATTCAACGAAGATGAAATAATTCCGTGTAAAATTGTTTAACCGATAAATACAATTATTTATGATACTATCAGAATTTGTAATGCGTTTAGCAGTGGCATTAATCGCAGGTTTATCAATTGGGTTTGAGAGACAATGGCAACACAAATCGGCAGGCTTGCGTACCAATACTCTAGTTGCTGTAGGTTCAGCATTGTTTGTGTTATTGTCAATCATAATAACTAAAAACGGTGGCGATGTAACTAGAATAATTGGTCAAGTAGTTACAGGAATTGGGTTTTTATGTGCAGGAATTATTTTTAAAGAAGGTCTTTCTGTTCACGGACTTACAACTGCATCAACAGTATGGTGTTGTTCGGCAATAGGCAGTTTGGCAGCAGCTGGATATTATTCAGAAACTGCTGTGGCTACTATTAGCATACTTGCCATTAATATTTTATTAAGACCTATTGATACTTGGCTTACTAGTCGAAAAGAAAAATGAAACAACTTCTTACAATTAGAATTTCTACTTTCCTAATATAGCACATAATGATTTTAGAATAGATGGTTCAAATCAGGTAATTTGTAATACATTTATCTTAGTCTGGAAATTTTTTCAAAAGAACATTTTAAATCTTATAACATGCTAACAAAAACAATTGAATCACTAAAATTTCTTTTATTGGAATATCGTTTTTATTTCTGCAGTATTGCATTGTTATTGGCTCTCTTGATTTATAGTTATAATAAAACTTTGTCTTCGGAAAAAGAGCTCCAATTGAATCAAACCACGTTCGAAAGAAGGCAAAAGGCATATGATGAAAAAGCAAAACAACAGCGAGAAAAACTCGAGCGTATGATAAAAGAGATCAAATCAGAAAAATAAAACTTATAATCGATTCCGTTCAACACAGATTTCATTGTTCATTCTGCGCACGCAACGAACCCTTACTGTTGTAGGGAGTTTTTATTCTTCTACTTTTTTTAATATCTCCTCATTCCATTTAAGAGCTATAATTTTTCCTGATATATTTCTAACGAAGTTAAAATCTGAATTATTTTCAATCATACAAAAATTATTAGTATTTATAAAATGAATTTTCCAAGTAAGGTTGCCCCTGTCATCATTAAAATTAAAGTAAACTCCATTATTTTTTTTGGTAATAAAGAAGTTTTTATCTCCGCTTGTATATTTCCCTAAATAAGATTTTAAATCTTCATCTTTAATATAGTACTCTTTTTTTATCTCAGGTGTATAAGCATTTTTCCATTCATAAGTTAGGGCTACACTTCTTATAATTTCATCAAATAGAGCTGTATTATATGTGTTTGTCATAACGACAACTCCATTACCTCCTTCAAAAGTGCCTATGTATTGGCTAACAAAACCTTCGTCTACACCACCATGCTCGAAATTTTTAACTCCATTTTTATTAATTATGAATACTCCTAAAGCTGATTTATCATCAATGTAAGGTGTAAGTCTTACTGTTGTCATATCTCTTGAAAGTACCTTTTGAGATTTCCCTTTTAAAGATAATTGAGTTTCAATCACATATTTCGCTAAATCTGTTGGATTTGTCCAAAGTCCAGCTGCTGCTTGTTCTGGATAAATATGGTAATTACCTTTTACGGCTTTTCCATCATTGTAATATCCAGTAGCTAATAAATTCAGTTTGGATGATACTGGAGGTTGAGTATAAGAACTGTTAGTCATTCCCATTGGCTTCAGTACATGTTCCCACATAAATTCATCATAAGGTTTTCCTGTTACATCCTGAATAATTAGTTGTGAAATGGTGGTTCCACCGCCAGAATATTCATATTTGATAGATGGCTCATACATTGAACGTATAGCTTCTGAATTAGCAGGCTTTTGACCATTTAATATTTGTTTGATGGTTGGTATCTCTTCTCCTTTTTTGTATCCATAAAACCCATGTACACTGATTCCACCAGTATGACTTAATAAATTGGCAATTGTGATTTTTTTACCTTTTGATAAGGAATCGTAGGGAAATTTCCATAATTTTAAGTAGGTATTTATATCCGCATTAAGATTCAATTTTCCATCTTGAACCAATTTTAATACTCCAACTGCATTTAGAGATTTACTATTTGAACCTGCTTGAAATAAAGTTTTAGTTGTTACAGGTTTTTGCTCTAAACTGTCAGCCCATCCATAACCTTTTGCCCACTCAATTTTATAGTCTTTAATAACTGCAATGCTAACACCATTGGCATGATAAAATTTCATTCTTTCCTCTAATGTCCACATTTGAGGATTATTTTCAATTTGTACCCAACCAGAAAGATTGTTTTCAACTTGTTTAATTTTTGACTGAATTTCTGTAGAATAATTTTTTGAAGATTGTCCATATAAGAAACTTACTGATGTACAGAAGAATAAAAGAGTAAATACTGATTTATAAATTATATTATTGATAATCATTTTATTGTTGTTAAATCGTTTTGAATTTGTCTCGTTCAGTAAAATTGCCTACTACGTTAGTTCGTCTAAAAACCTCCAAACGAATATAAGTTTAGCTAATCAGAAAGTAAATATATGGGATTTAATCTACAATTATTATTTTTTTAAACTGCCTCCATTTCCGTTCAACAAGGGTTTCATTGTTCGTGTTGCGCACGCAACTAACCCTTTGCTGTTGTACGCATGTTTTATTTTCCTTTCAATTCTATCACTTTTTCAAGAGCGCTATTCACTATTTTCATCAATCCAATTGTTGATTTTGAATACTCTAACTCTACATTGAGGCTATTGAAAAAATCCATTTCTTTTGAATATGGCTTTGTTTTAGTGAGTTTTAATAATGTTTTTGAAATATAGGATTTAACTTTTTCAAATTGTTTTTCATAAGAACCTAAATGCTTTGCAAAAGTTTCCCCGCGCTCCATGGTCATTACGTTTTTCATATAGCTTAAATCAGCACCATTTTTTGTTCCTCGTTGACAATTAAAAGCATTTCGAATTAACATTTCATAATTCATTGCTTGAGTGTATTCAGTGGCGAACATTTTAAGTTTTTTTTAGTTTCATTAATCTTGAAAATAAAATAGTATGTATATCAAATTCTAACTTATCCAATTCTTCTAATGGTTTATCGGTTTTTCTATCAATACCCTGACTTTTTAAATCGTCTATACGTTCACTTTTTAATTTCTCTACGTATTCGCCTGCTGCTTTTAAGTCAGCAATTGATAATTCTTTTAAATCACTCATAATTATTTTGTTTTTAATTTATATGCTTCGGTAAACTTGAGTACAACCTCCCTTTGCTACAAGTAGTTTGGAACTAAATTAAGGCCTGTTTTCGGATTTGCCAAATCTCACAAATACAAGCCCAACTTTCCATTAAGCCAATTGCCCAAATCCGTTGTAGTCACTGCTAGCGGCTGGCATTATGTCTATCCTTAAAGTTATTAATAAATTTGTCCGTTTTAATGTTTACTTCAAATGGTGTTCGTTTAATTGCAATTAAATCATCCAGAAGCAAAATCGTTCTAATAATGCAACGTCTGCATTCTTGTCTATGAGGTTCAGAGTGAACTCCTTTGTTTGATAATTCGTAAAGTTTGTTCCATTCTTCAAAAAGAGATGTTGTATTAGTTACAATTAAATCAATATTCGTTTCGCTTTTAAGTTCCCGTTTCGCAAACTCTAAAAGTCTATTTTTATATTTATCTTTTTTTAGAGAATGTCCGTCAATAATATCGTTTGTCGCAGGAAATAAACAATCTGTTACATATTCAAAAACTCTTCTGCAAGAAGTCATTGCTTGTGCATATTGTTCTCCTGTTTGAGCATGTGAAAAAGTGTTATTAATTGACCAAAGCTTATCTGTCAAATCAGGTGCAGTATCAGTTAATTTTGCTATTATTTCATCTGTTATTGTCGAAAATATTGATTCTGTTCCTTTTTTCCATTCCGTTGTCCTCCTCGCATTTTCATAATTATGCTTATCGTCCAATAAACTATATCTATAATTTGAAAATTCAGTGTCAATATTATCAAAGGGGATTTTTTTTATCCGTTCTTCAATATCTTTTACATACTCTTGACTTTCAATCTCATTGTTGTCAACTAGAATGTTTATATCCTTGTTTAAAATTCTAAATCTCGGACCAATGCATTCTCCATACAACCACCAGTGTAGCTCAACTGAATTGTCAATTTCATAAGCACCTAAATAACGTTCTTCGGTCAAAAGTACTTCGTTTAGTTTGATTGCGATTTCTTTTTGAATAGTTTCAAAACAGATAATAAACACGGTGTCCTCTACAAAGTATTTAACTTTATCGCTTATTATTCTTTTCCATGTATCGTCCTTTATTTGAAATAAGTAATTTAAAAAGTCGCTAGGGTTGTCAGCCTTAGTAATCATTTCATAAATTAAAAGGTCTCCAACAAGTATTTTCGAAGAAATAAATGGCTCGTTTAATTTTAGAAGTTTACGAAAAACAATGTCATAAAATAAACTGTCGTATCGTTCTTTAATGTCACTGCAATTAAAATGATAAGCTACTTTCATAAGTGGTTGTGTTTATGCTTGTCGTTAACTTGTATGTACCAGCAATAAAGTAGCTACAACACACCTAAATTCGAATGGTTTTGTGTCAAATTGTAACTTTATACTGTACATTATCAAACATACAAAACCATTTTCACAATACTTTACGGTTTCCCTCATTATCTTAAAAAAGATGAAATAAAAAAAGATACCTCACGGCATCTTTTCCTACAAAGTATTTTCAGTCTTCAAATCCCACAACTTAAAAACAGTCCTTTTTAAAACTACCTCCGGTTCCGTTCAACCGGAGTTTCATTGTTCGTGCTACGCACGCAACGAAGCTAGCTGTTGGCATTAGTTTTTTCCTGTTTTATTCCACCAAAACATCAAATAAATAAAAGGTGAATGAATTAATAAATTAAGTATATAATTCAAATATGGTCTATTCCATAACAAAGGAATCTTATAAGCAATCCAAGTGATTAAATATATGACTCCGATTAGTATAATTATTGCAGCAATAGCACCTAAAACATTCTTTAATTCTCTGTGAATAGAACCAGTAAAAGGCATAGTTATTAAGCCAATAATTAAAATAATAAAGAAATAATTAGATGTCAAAACCATCCAAAATAATGATCGGATGGGTTTTTTTATAGTTTATTTTCGTTTTTAATAACTGGCCTTTTAATTTCAGTTGTATCTGATTTTTTAAAAATATAGATTTGGTTTAAATCCAAATTCCGTAATCGGTCAGAATAGTGTGTTCTTTTAAAAATCCGATTTTCTAATACAGTCATTTCGGCCAGTTTTAGAGAGTCGGTTTTATATATTTTCTTTAGATTATCAATGGATTCTAATTTTTCTATTTTATTGTACAGATAATAGTCGTAAGAAAAGTTAAAATAGTAATCACATGTAGTTAGAACAAAAATAGAAATGATAAATATAGAAGTCCTTAAGCCAAAATGGATTGATTTATTTTCAAAAAAATTAAATACTCTGTCTAATATTTTATCCATTTACTCTAAAATTAATGCCAACGTTATGCCACTTTGAGATGGCTGGAAAATCGTAACCACTCAATTTTCGGTTTAACGAAAACTTGATGCGGAACGGGAATTCCACTAAATTCCAGCTAGCTCAAAGCGGTTAGCGGATGGTTTTTTTATAGTTCTAGTGTCATTTTAATAAAAGCGCTTGAATTTTTATCCATAATTACCATTCCTGCATCTTGAGGATTTTCGAGTTTATATCTTCCTTTGGCTGATCCATTTAGAGCGTAATCATAACCGTCAATTGTTATTACGCACCAATGTTTATATCTCAGTTCAATAATTACTTCTTCAGCATAAAATGGCCAGTCGCCATCAAATTCTGATTTTAATATTTTTTTATGTTTTATGTTTGGATTAACTTTCCGTTCGAAATCATCCATTATTGTTCTTTTATAGACTTTTTTTGGAGTTTCTTTATATCTAGTTGTGTTTTTTCGGTAATCTTTATTTCCATAATCTTTTTCATATAACATTCCAAAATCATAAAAAGATGTAACAGATATTTGTTTTGCTTTTTGTCCAATACAGTTAAAAATAATTTGCCTTGATAAAGCAGAAAGAAATTTTTCAAATATAATAATTACAATGCTATTTAATTTATAAAAAACTTCGTGTTCGGTTTCTCGACTAAATAATTTTGATAGAAGTTTTTCATCTTTCATTAAATGTTTATTTTCAAATTTATCCCATAGTTCTTTAGTATTTAATGGAACATCTTTATTTTCTGTAATTATATCAAAGTTATAATACCTTGATTTTTTTCCGAATTCTGATATTATGAAAAGTAATTCTTTTAAATCTGTGTCTTTTTTCAAAAAATCAACATCATTCGTATATTGTGGTCGATTGAAATCAATATAATATTTTTTAATAATCTCTTCCAATAAAGATTCTAAATCATGACCGAGACTCTTAATATATTTAAAAGTTGGATATTCATTATTAGTATTTTCGTAAGCTAAACAAATATATGATTTCATAAACCTTTCTAACCCTTGTGATAAAAGCTGAAATGGTAAAAAATAAAAACTATTGTTTAAACTGATATTTTGAAGTTCTCCTAAACCTAGAATAATTAATTTACTAGAAGTTTCAATTTCTTCTAATAAAGCAAAATATTTGTTTGTATCTTTTTGATTCATATGATTTTAACCACAATTTTGGTAAACTATTCGCTAACGTCAGTTCGTCTAAAAACCTCCAAACAAACTTTATTTTGTTACTAATGAAGTAAATTTATGTGATTTAAACTATAATTATTTCTCTTTTTACAACTACCTCCACTTCCGTTCAATACAGGTTTCATTGTTCGTGCTGCGCACGCAACGAAAACCTTGCTGTTGCCTGCTGGCTTTATTTCTGTCTTAGTAACCATTCAATTAATTCATTATTATCCACAATACTCCAAGAATGCGGATGTCTTCTATTGTCAGGTTTTCTATAACCTTTATTTTGTGTTGTTATTAATTCTGCACTTTGATTTCCAAGTCCTTTTAGTTCATTAATCATTGCGGAACATTCTGTCGCATTCATACTCGTAAAGTCCGCACCACGTTCTTTCAACCACCAATTTATGTCAGGTTCTGTGTAAATTCTCAAAGGCATTTTTATCAATTGTTTAATTGCTCTTTGGGTTGTGTCTGAAAATGAGTAAGGCGAAATAGTGTAATATTTGGTAAGGTTTGTTGTTGGACTTCCACCTGTTTCTTTTTCAATTCTGTCTACCATATAAACATTCTCTTGATTGGCCTCGTTGTCTTTTGAAAGTCGAATATCTCTTTTTGCGGAATTATAAAATCTTTCAAAGTCGAGTGGTGGGTCAATCGCAAAAACTGCTTTTGGTTTTAGTGATTCATTTTCAGCAAATTTAATTGCTGTACTTCCACCAATAGAAAAACCACCAACATAATAATCAAGATCAGTTAATTTATGTTTTTCCCTTACGTCTAGTATGATATTATTGAATGATTGCTGGCTTAAGTTATCAATACCAAATGACAAAACACCATCTTGAAAAGTTGGAATAATTGTCAAAAGTCCACTTTTAGCTGTAAGTTTTGGTAAGTCAGTTTGTTGTAAAACATTTTCTGCTGTTTCACCAAATCCTGGAATAATAAATATATAACCAATCCAAGGTAGTTTTGGTGGATAAATTATTGTGTAGCAATTTTTGCTAGAATCATTTTTGTAAAGAAATACTTTTTCTATTTTCTGTCCAAATGAATTTGTCAGAATGAAGAGTGTAAAAATGGTTAATTTCAGTCTTAGCATTTTAGTTGTTGTTTAAGCTTATCTGTTGTAGGCAGTGCTTTATTTTGATACTTTAGACTTCTTAATTTTCAAAGCTTTCTGTTTTATCCATTGAATTGAAATATCAACAGTTTCTGTAATATCGCCTGAAACAGTATTGTGTCCTAATTTAGAAAACAAAGCATATTCGAAAAGTTTGCCTTGAGCTTTCAATGTATTTAATTGCTCTATACACAACTTTACTGGAATCTGTATATCTTTCTCACCAAAAAGCCAAAGTCCCGGAATTGAAAGAGTATTCAGAGAAATTTTTGGATCAGTTGCTATAAACTGATACCTGTCTGGGTCATTTTTAGTATGTTCACGAGCATCTGATTCCGTATGATTTTCCCAAAAATTATTGTTGCCGTTAGTATAAAACTGAAATCGAAGTTGTTCTAGAGTTGTAATTGTAGGGCAACTAAATAAAACCATAAATTCTATTTGTGGATTTTTGCTTGCAGCAATTGGGATTATCCATCCTGCTTGACTGAAGCCAACTAATCCAATTGGTGTTTTTTTATCTTTCAAATAGGTTCGAAATGTGTTTACTGCTGAACTTGCATCGTGAGATAATAAATTAAGATTAGTAGTGTCAATATTATTAGTACCAACAGATGGCCCTGCATATACACCGCCCGATTCCCCAACTCCTCGTTTATCATATGTCAATACAGCAACACCTTCTTTGGCAAGACGTATTGCGAAGTCCATTTCTCTTTTTACAGGATCAGACCCGTGAACAATTACAACTGCTGCAATTGTTTTTTTAGGCGTTAAAATTGAGCCTGCAAGAGTGACGCCCTGACTTTCAAACTTTACATCTTGAATGGTAAAGTCAGCCGATTGAGAAATTACCATTTCTGGTAAAATTATTAATAGTAACCAAAGAAATAAGTTAGAAGAAAAGTTTATGTTCATTTTAGTTTAATATAAAAAAATGTGTTAAATTCTTGATTCTGCGGTAGCATTACCTACAACGTCAGTTCGCCTAAAAACCTCCGTTGTTGCTTATTTTTATTAATAAGTAGGTAAATATATTATTTCTAAACTGCAGTTATTTTTCTTTTAAAACTACCTCCATTTCCTTTCAACAGGGGTTCCATTTTTAGATTTTCATGATCAACAAATCTATAGTTGTTATACATAATATTATTCTTTTCCAATTAGATGTTTTTCTGAAAATTTTGTTAGAATTGTAGTAAATCCAAAGCCCATTGTTCCTCCAGTTGCTCTTGTCCAACCTCTCGCAAAAATATCTTCAATCCCATCATCATTAAAATCTGCTCTAAATTGCTCTATTAAGGATGTTTCAAAACCCCCAAATTCTAAACTTATTTTATAAATAAATGGTGAATTTATTTTTACAATGCCTTGCTTTACTAAATCACCAATAGATAAACCATTTTCTATGAATTCTGTTAATTCACCTTCAACATCCATAAGAATATTTGGTGATAAATAATCTAACATATCAATTTCTATCCAAGGATCATCTATAAAGGATACTTTCGGCATTTTTGCTTTTTCTAAGGTCTCAATTAATTCTTCGAAAAACGTAAATGTAGAAGATGATTTTATTGCATAAGTTGTAAGCGGATAATAGCCTTCTTTTGTTGCTTTTTTCCATTCGTTTAGAGTAGATACATTTATTTTTTCATTATTATCATTTACTAACTCCAATGAATCTTCATCATTGTGCATTAATAATTTATTGTCAAATAATTTAGAAAAATCTGTGTCAAGGTAAAAAGTATCATAAATCTCATCTATAAATTCTACACCAAATGGTAATTTAATTTCTTTAATATTCCAATTGTGTTTTTCTGCTTCAATTAAGATTTTTTTTAGATCCTTTGCATCAATAGCATTTGTAGAAAGTGCAGATTGTAATTTAGATAAAATTAATCCTTTGTTTTTATTTCTTTTTAATTTTTCTATTTCAATCTTGATTTTTGATTCTGATTTATAAGTAATTGAGAGATAAAATAATGTTGTAGTTTTTGAGAAAAGATTATCACTTTTTCTATGATTACATTTACTATGGGATGGAACTAGATTATATAATTCATTTAAATTAAAATTTACATCTAATTCAAAATCTTGTTTAATCTTTTTTGAGGTGTTCATTTATTTACTTATTATAATATCTTGATATAAAACCTTTTGAGTTTTCATCATTCTATTTAT
>NZ_RYDI01000027.1:0-29507 GCF_003970335.1 Flavobacterium sp. LS1P28
AAGCTTTATTAAATCTTTTTTTGAAAATAAATTTTCCTTTTGATCTAAGTAACTTGCCAGTATTTTAAAGAACTTCTGCGCCATTGCGGGTGCAAAACTACACCCTTTATTCGCTTTTACAAGCTTTTTAATCCCTTTTTTTTGACCTTTTCTTAACTTTTTCTTTAACTAGCTGATATCTCGTTTTTTGAAGATCAAAGTTTTTTCTTCTCCACATCTAGATTCAAAAGAAAGGATGACTTTATCTACAAATTTTAGGGGTTCTGCAGCCTTAACTAGTGTAAAATTGCCTTTCCTGTTTATTAAATCTTTAAAAATTCATGCTTTATTGCACTCAGCAATTCACTTTGCGTATTCAAGATAGCATCCCTAACTAGCATTCGAACAAAAAATCCGGTTTAACTCTTTCTTTTCAAACAGAAATCATGCTACATCATTTCGGTAAACATCATCAAAAAGAACTATTTGCACGATACCTTATATATAAGGAGTACCTATCAATATATTCTCTCCATACTTTTAGAAGATAAATGACGCAAAAGCACTGCAAAACGAATAGTATCAAAAAAGGAACACTGTTGTGCTTCAAAAAAAAAGCACTACTTTGTAACAAAAACCACTATTGACTTACTAACGTATATATGAGTGATAATTTAGAACATTCTTTTGTAATGCAGTTGCAAGAAAATCAGAATATAATCCACAAGATTTGTAGGTTGTATACTAATGGCGATGATGCACACAAGGATTTGTTTCAGGAAATTACGATTCAGTTATGGAAGGCTTTTCCAAAATTCAGAGGTGACAGCAAATTTTCTACTTGGGCGTATCGAGTTGCTTTAAATACAGCAATTACTTTATACCGAAAAACAAAACGATCCATAAACACCATAGAATTTGAAGGACGACAACACTTCCTGAATGACGTGGAATATGATTATGAAGAAGAGGAGCAATTAAAATTAATGTACAAAGCGGTTTACCAGCTGAATGATATTGAAAAAGCATTGATATTTATGTATCTGGAAGATAAGGATTATCAGGAAATATCAGAAACATTAGGAATTAGCGAGGTGAATGCCCGGGTAAAAATGAATAGAATAAAAGGGAAATTAAAAAAAATATTAAATCCGTAAGGAATATGAAAGAGCTGGATTTATTAAAAAAAGACTGGCAGAAGAATGATAATTCTTTTGCGCAAGTATCCGAAACCGAGATTTACAAAATGATTCATAGAAAATCGTCTTCGATTGTGAAATGGATATTTATTATTAGCATTATTGAATTTGTAGTATTAAACACTTTGAGTTTTTTACTTCCTGATAAAAAGATGAGTGAATCTGAAACAATTGATATTTTTATTACTGTTTTAGATTATTTAAGTTATGGTGTAGCAATATTTTTTATGTATTTATTCTATAAGAATTATCGCTCTATATCAGTCACTTCGAATACTAAAAAACTGATGGAATGCATTTTAAATACCCGGAAAACAGTCCGATACTACATAGGATATAATTTGTTACTTGTGTTTTTTGTTGCTGTACTTTTACTATCCTATGAAATTCAAATTAAGTCTGCAACGACCAATGACGATGGAGTAAGAATATTTTTTACTTGTATTCTTATGCTATTGTTTATCCTTATTTTAGTAGGTATGGTATGGCTGTTTTATCAATTGATTTATGGAATTTTACTAAAAAAATTGAATAGAAATTATGCAGAATTAAAGAAAATTGATTTATAAAAAAAGAGGCTTTTGCCTCTTTTTTTAATATTCCCATTTTCTAAATTTATTCAACTCTTCTTGCTCTTTAATATCTTCAGCAGGAATAACTTTAAGGAACGAAGGATGCTGCTCAATAGCAAATTCTACTTTTTCGACTATCTCATCAACTGTATCATTGTCATAATCAATATCTAAGGGCTCTTTAATAATGAACGATTGCAGAATTCCTTTCTTTTTCATCCGAAACCCTTTTTTATCAAATGAACGACGAAAACCATCTATAACAATAGGCACCACAATAGGCCTGTGTTGTTTGATAATATGGGCCGTTCCTTTACGAACTGGTTTAAAAGATTTTGTTGTTCCTTGCGGAAAAGTAATTACCCATCCGTCATTTAAGGCTGTTTTTATGTTTTCAGTATCATCCGGGTTAATTTCTTTTTTCTCTTGGACATCAACTCCTTTAGCACGCCAAGTCCGCTCTACAGAAATTGCTCCGGCATACGCCATAATTCTTGGTAACAATCCCGCCTGCATGGTTTCTTTGGCAGCAACATAATAAATATTCATTTTGGGTTGCCACAGATAGCAGACATTCTTAATAGTATCTTCTCGTCCGCTCAAACTTGCGTTAAAAACATGAAACATAGCTACTACATCTGCAAAATAAGTTTGATGATTGGAAATAAACAGCACGTTAGTGTCCGGTAAATTTCTGATAATTTCTGACCCTTCAATTTGCAATTCATTGAATCCTCTATAGCGTCTGTGAGTCACGACACCAAAAATCCGAATTAACCATTTTTTTATAAATAATACATGACCAAAAGGATTTCTCTTAAATAATCCCATAAAATTGTGTGTTTTTTTTAAAAATTCTAAATACAAACTTACGAAAATTATATTTGAAGTTGAGTACTGAAGTACACAGAAAAAAATTGAACATGATAGCCAATTAATTGCTCTTTTCAATTCCTAAACAAAACTATTTTAGCGTAAAACTTCCTTTAACACATCTTTCAATTCGCTCAACATCATCGCTGTAGCTCCCCAAATAATGTGTTCTTCAATTTTGAAAGCCGGTACATTTATATCATTCGCATAAGAAGTTGACAATTTTGCTTCAATTACAATTGCATCGCTTAAAAAAGTTGACAACGGTATTTCGATAATACAGGCTACTTCAGCAGGTTCCAGTACAAATACAAGTTCTTCTTTACTAATTCCCAAAAAAGGATACACCATAAAATTACTTGGCGGAATATAAATTTGAGTAAATGGTTTAATAATTTCAATTTTATCTGGATGGATCCCTACTTCTTCATGTGTTTCACGTAAGGCTGTAATTGCATAATTCCCATCCTGTAATTCATACTTGCCTCCTGGAAATGCAATTTGTGCTGAATGAACTCCTTTATACGAGTTTCTCACAATTAAAACGAAATGAGCACTGTCCTTTTTAGGATAAAAAAGCATCATCACTGCTGCTATTCTTGGATTTTCAGCCTCTATAGTACTCTTTTTCAAGCTTTCCAATCGCTCTAGTGGCGCCATTTTGATATGTGCGTCAAATGCAGGAAGCCCAGCATTAATTAATTTAGGAACAAACCGTAAAAATTCTTGAAAATCCATAATCAAAGTCTATTTTTGTACACTGAAATTTAATATAAATATAGTTTAGAAAATGTGCTTGAGCAAATTTTCCAGGATCAAAAAGCCCCTAAAATGTACAGTAAAGAAGAGACCCAAAGATTAAAGCGAGAATTCTGGATTGCATTTGCAGAAAAATATCCCAGAAAATGGGTCTTATATGATACTAAGATTAAAGATTTCTCCTTTAAATTTTACGTAGACAATAAAAAAGCGCAAGTTTTAATAGATATTGAACATCGAAGTGACGAAAAAAGAATGGCTTATTTTGAAAAATTCGAAGCGTTAAAAAACATTCTTGAAGAAGAATTTATCAAAGATTTGATTTTTGAAAAAGACTACACCCTGGAAAGCGGAAAAACAATTAGCCGCATTTGGGTTGAAAAACTGGGTGTGGGAGTTAGCAATAAAAACTATTGGAATGAAATCTTTGATTTTTACAACGAAAAGATGAATGCTGTAGAATTATTTTATTTAGAATATGATGGTTTCATCAAAGACATCGAAAAGCTTTAAAGGAACAAAATCTAATACGATAATTCACTATTTACATATTGAAAATATTATAAACTATTATCCGATTGTCATAATTGATATAGAGCTGTTTCCTGTTATTTTGTTTTTTTCTGGTTATGATTGAGACGGTACAATCAACGCCTTCATTGTCTTTACAGGTAAATGAATACACAATATCAGTCTCATTTTCTTCGATGGGTTGATACTCGATTATTTCAAATAATTGAATGATTTGAGAATAAACTACAATCCTGTTTTTATCCGTATCCAAAGTAACACGGAGATTGACCAGCTGTAAATCTGACCACTTATCCCCTTTTTCTTTTTTTTCTAAAACACTAAATCCTGATGTTTTAAACGTATAGCTTTGTCCATAAGAAGTATGCAACCCTATGACCAAAAAAAACAATATCTTGTATATTTTTGTCTTTGTCATTGTTTAAAAATTGAAATTCAACACTTCCCTTTTTGCCAATTCAAAATCAGATATCATTTCCTGGACAATTTCTCCCGCTGGTCGTATCGCGTGAATAATACCTGCTATTTGACCAATTTCTAATTCTCCTTCAATTACATCACCCTCAAACATCCCGCGTTTTGCTCTAGCTCTTCCTAATAAGGAAACAATTTCCTCTTTTGTAGGACCACTTTCATACAAATGCTGTACGTCTTGATAGAATTTATTTTTAATCAATCGTACCGGAGCCAGTTCTTTTAAAGTCAATTGTGTATCGCCTTCCTTCACCTTTACGATGATTTCCTTAAAATTATCATGAGCAGATGATTCGATAGACGCTGCAAATCTGCTTCCAACCTGAACGCCATCTGCACCAAGAACCATTACGGCTAACATTGCATGGCCTGTGGCAATTCCGCCGGCAGCAATCAAAGGAATCTTTATTTTTTCTTTAACCATAGGGATCAACGCAAGGGTCGTAGTTTCTTCTCTCCCATTATGTCCTCCAGCTTCAAAACCTTCGGCAACAACGGCATCGACACCCGCATCTTGTGCTTTTAACGCAAATACAGAACTGCTGACTACATGCACTACCGTTATGCCATTTTCTTTTAAATATGAAGTCCACGTTTTAGGGTTTCCTGCTGATGTAAAAACAATTTTCACGTCTTCTTCAACAATAATTTTCATGATTTCTTCAATGTTTGGATACAACATAGGAACATTTACTCCAAAAGGTTTTGAAGTCGCTTTTTTACATTTCTGAATGTGTTCTCTCAAAACTTCAGGATACATGGAGCCTGCTCCAATTAATCCTAAACCTCCGGCATTACTGACGGCACTTGCTAATTTATATCCGCTGTTCCAAATCATTCCACCTTGAATGATTGGGTATTTTATTTTGAAAAGGGCTGTGATTTTGTTCATGTGCTCCTACTGTATTATTGTTTCATTATTTTTCCCGTTTTAGAAAAACCAACGGATTCCATTTTATAAAAGTACATTCCTTTCTCCAATTTTTTCAAGGAAATAGTTGCGGATTGAGGAGTTACTTTTTGTTCTAAAATTTTTTGGCCTAAAAGAGTATAAATAAATAAGGTACCCATTTCAAATTTTGAAGGTAAAGAAACCGAAACAAAATCGCTTGTCGGATTGGGATAAATAATAAAATCATCTTTCGAAAAAGAAGCTATGGACAATTGATTGCTTAGCGCCAAATTAAAATCGGGGATTCCATATCCGTACTGATTATTTGGTACTGAAAATTTATCGGATGATTTGAGTACTAATTCTCTAATTTCCCTATTAGTTTTTTTAGGAAATGCCTGCCACAAACACGCTACCATTCCTGCCATAATTGGACTGGAAAAAGAAGTTCCGCTTGCCGTTACAATATTTCCAGCTTCATCTGAAACTACTGCTGCTTGTCCTTGTGCCATTACATCCGGTTTTATTCTTTCGTCAAAAGAAGGACCAATTGAACTGAAATAAGTTATTACTTCAGAGGAATTTACTGCACCAACTGCAATTACTGAAACAGCATCTGCCGGAACAGCAATATGAGGATTTGAGGAACTTCCTGAATTACCGGCCGATGTCACTAAAACCATTCCTCGGCTAAATGCAATTTCAGCTCCTCGAGACATAAATGCAGTTGTGCCATTCATTTCGGCATACGTATGATTGTAGGCCTGATTCTCAAAATCAAAATAACCCAAAGAGGTATTAATAATATCGACCCCTAAACTATCTGCTTTTTCTGTTGCTTCAACCCAAAGTGATTCTTCTACAGGATTTTCAGAAGTATCGTCTTCCGTAATAAATAAATAATAAGAGGCATCCGGTGCCGTTCCTACAAGAGCATTTTCTTTATAACCGCCCATTGTAGAAAGCACAGAAGTTCCATGTGAAGAACCGGTATAAAAATTTGGATTTCGTAATACAAAATTATAACCTCCTAAAATCTGACTGTTATTTCTTAATCTTTCAAAAGGAAGTATGGTATTTACACCCGGAAATCCGGCATCCATAACGGCAATTATTTTTCCTGATCCAGTATAATTCTGCTGGTGCAACAGGTGCCCATTGAGCATCTGTATTTGAGTTGAAGAAGATCCGTAAGCGTAATCAATTTTGGTTTTACTAGTCTTGTTCTCTTTTTTTACCTTAATTGATTTTGCGGTTTTACCTTTTTGATTTAACGATTTGTCTGCAAAATCAACTTTATCTACAAAAGAAAATAGGGCTAATGACTGTATCGCTACCTGTTCTCCTCTAACATGAATGGCATTCATCCATTTAGATTTTGCCATAACAGTAATTCCCGATGTAGATTTTACTTGATTAACATAGGAAGCTTCTACCGGAATATCTTTAAAATCTAAGGCAATATTTTGATTGGATCTTCTGTCCAATGCTCTTTGAGAAAGCATTTTCAGTGGTGAATCAACATAGAATTGAGAATTGGGCTTCGCATTAAAATACACCCAAGCATCCTGTTGTGAAAAACCCACAGTAGTAATGAATAGAAAAAAGAATAAATAGAATTTTCTCATAGGTAACTATATTGCTAAGATATAAAGATATAGCTTCCAATGAAATTAAATGGCAATTGAAACTACGGTTTTTCTTGAAATCATACTAAAATAAAGTACTAAACTAAGAAATAACTCCTGAACCAACTAATTCATCCCCTAAATACCACGCGGCAAATTGTCCTTCGGTTATTGCCGACTGCGGTTCGTTAAAGTCCACGTACATTTCATTTTCAAACTGATGCAAAGTAGCCCTTTGCAACGGTTGCCTGTAGCGTATTCTTGCCATCACCTCCATCGTTCCTCCATTGGCCAAAGCCAAATCTTTACGAATCCAATGTACTTCTTCTTTTTCAATACGCAATGCTTTCTTGAATAATCCGGGATGTTGACTTGATAATCCGGTATATATCGTATTGGTTTCTACATTCGTGGCTATAATAAACAAGGGATCCGTTGTGCCTCCTACATTTAAACCTTTTCGTTGTCCAATAGTAAAATAATGAGCCCCTTGATGTTTCCCCACTATTTTTCCCATTTGTGGCGTGTACGGAATTTTTCTTGCAGCTGATTTTAAATCCGCTTCTACACTTAGGCCTACATGATTTTCAGCACTGTAAACCGGATCATTTTTATCTATTTGGATAATAATTCCGTCTTTGGGTTGCAATTTTTGTTGTAAAAATTCAGGTAAACGCACTTTTCCAATAAAACACAAGCCTTGTGAGTCTTTCTTTTCGGCAGTTATCAATTCCATTTGGGCAGCAATTTCACGTACTTCCGGCTTAGTTAATTCGCCAATGGGAAATAAGGATTTTGCCAATTGTTCTTGGGATAATTGACACAAGAAATAGGATTGATCTTTATTGGTATCAGCACCGGCTTTAAGTTGATACACGGTTTCGCCATTCACTTTGATTTCACTTTTTTGACAATAATGCCCCGTTGCAACATAATCAGCACCAAGACTCAAAGCAATTTTCATGAAAACTTCAAATTTTATTTCCCGATTACAAAGCACATCGGGATTTGGAGTACGCCCTTTTTCATATTCATTGAACATGTAGTCTACGATTTTTTCTTGGTATTCAACACTTAAATCTACCGTTTGAAATGGAATTCCAAGTTTTTCGGCAACTAACAATGCATCATTACTATCCTCCAGCCATGGGCATTCATTAGAAATAGTGACTGAGTCGTCATGCCAATTCTTCATAAAAAGACCAATAACTTCATACCCTTGTTGCTGCAACAAATAAGCAGCAACACTTGAATCTACTCCTCCGGAAAGTCCTACAACTACACGCTTCATCTTCAAAAAATTAAAATTTTATAAGGGTGCAAAGTTACAAAAAGATTTACAACAGTAATGGCTAACGATACCGTTAATTGTTTTTTGATTTTGTGGCATTTTCTGTAAAGCTCATATTGATTTCTTTGACTACTTTTCCTTTTTCAAAAAACTGCCATATACCCGCTTTCTTTCCATTTACAAAGTGTCCTTTAGAGACTGTATTCCCGTTGGAATCTCTAAAGATTGCTAAACCGTTATAAAGGTCGTTCTTGAAAGCAGACTCTTCCAACACGATTCCTTTTTCAGTATATTTTTTATAAAAGCCATTTTTTAAATTATTTATATAATTGATTTCTTCGGCAATTTTTCCACTTAAATAAAATACGGTACGCAAACCTTCAAGTTTTCCTTTACTATAGTGTTCCGTTGTCATTATATTTTTTGAGGCCAAATGGTAATAGTTCCATTGACCCTCAAATACTTTATTGATCACTTTTCCTTCACTTACTTTATTCTTGTTTTGGTCGTAAAAAATAGTAAACGCTGCATTGTCTTTTGGATTAAATTCTCGAGTTGCAATTAGCGATTTTGCTCTGGTATCATCAAAAAAATCAAAAATACCAATTTCTTTTCCGTGCTCAAAAGTTCCTTCATATCTAGGTCGTTTTGAGGTTTCATATACACCTTTCCACACTCCGTGTTTTTTCCCTTTTGCATCTAATACATTAAAATCAGTTTGTGCATAAAGAAAAAACACATTCAAAAACATCAAAACCAATATTCTTTTTTTGTAATATGTTTTCATAATTACTTTTTTTAGTACCGAATTCAGGTCACTTAAATTAATCTAATAAAAAAGCTCTCAATATTTGAGAGCTTTTTTTATGCATTATTTTTTCTTTTGTTGTGCTTTTTGAGCTTCGGCTTGTTCCATCACTTCTTGTAGTTTTTTCTGGAATTTACCTTGCTTTTTGGGCTCTTTCAATTTATTCTCTTGAATTTGAGTATGAATCTTATCACTATCGATAAAGTATCGTTTGATGACAATCATAATTCCAATGGTAATCAAATTCGAAATAAAGTTATACAAACTCAATCCCGCACCATAACTATTAAAGAAAAACAACATCATGATTGGCGACACGTATATCATAATTTTCATCATTTTTGCCATATCCGGCATTCCTTCTTGTTGCGGAGCAGCCATTTGCTGGTCTCCAGAAGTCATTTTCATGTAAAAGAAAATAGCAATCGAAGCCAGAATAGGAAACAAACTGATGTGATTTCCGTAAAACGGAATATAGAAAGGCAAACGGATTACTTCATCAAAAGACGATAAATCATCCGCCCAAAGGAAACTTTTTTGTCTTAACTCAAATGCCGATGGAAAAAACTGAAACGAAGCATACATAAATGGCAGCTGAATCAATGCTGGAATACAACCTGCCATAGGATTTACTCCCGCTTTGTTATACAACTTCATTGTTTCCTGTTGTTTCTTCATAGGGTCTTTTTTGAATTTTTCACCCAATTCTGTTATTTCAGGACGCAATACTTTCATCTTAGCCTGTGACAAGAACGATTTAAAAGTAATCGGCGACATTGCTATTTTTATCAAAATTGTAAAAATAATTATCGCAATTCCATAAGAAATATAAGAACTTAAAAAGGCAAATAATGGAATAAAGATAAACTTATTGATCCACCCAAAAATTCCCCAACCCAGTGAAATAATTTTTTCCAGATTTTGATCGTATGAGTGTAATGTTTTATAATCTGTTGGACCAAAATACCAACTCATTTTGTGATCTAATTCACCATTGGTAAATGCTAATGGGATGTTAGCATTAAATTGTTTTGTAAAAGTAGTATCCACTTTGTCATCCAGCACTAAATTTGTTGATTTTAATTTAGCCGTTTCGAAAGGGGTTTGCGTTAAAAGAATCGTTGAGAAAAAATGCTGTTTGAAAGCTACAAAAGTGGCTTTATCTAAGTCAGATTCTTCCGTCTGACCCAATCCTGCGTAATCTATTTTTCCGTCTTCATGTTCAAAATAGATTTCAGTATACCGGTTTTCATACGAAACACTTTTCTCGTTTCGGTAGGTTTTTAAATCCCACTCTAAATCTACTGGTTTGGCGGTATTCAAGACTTTATTCAATCCTTGGGAACGAATGTCAAAACCAATCATATATTCGTTTGGTTTCAACACGTATTTGTATTCCAAGAATTCATTAGCTCCCGCTTTCAATTTCATGGATAATATTTGATCTGCTCCAACTTTTGTCAAGGTCGGTTCAAAATACAAGTCTTTTGAATTTAAAGTACGGTTATCACTAGTCAGCAATTGTACATTTAAATTGGCATTATTGTCTTTGATCAATTGCACTAATTGTCCTGAACCTTTCTTGAATTTTTCAAATTTTTTCAAAGTAGCCTCCACAATATAGCCTCCTTTATTGGCTATTTTTAGCATAACCAATTCGTTTTCAATAGTTGTAAAGCCTGCTTTTGCTGAAGGTAATGTTGCAGAATAGGCAAAATTCCCTAAGGTTTTTTGCAACTGCGCCAGTTGAGTTGAATCTCCGGTTGCAGCAACCTCAATTGTTGCTTTTGCAACCGTTTTAGCTTCTAACTCTTTCGCTTTAGCTTCCTGAATCACCAATTCTTTTTGTGCTTTTTCAGCGGCAATTACTTTCTCATCAGGTTGATTTTGATACATGATAAAAATCAAAATACCAAAAATTAATACAAAACCTATGATCGAATTGAGGTCAAATTTTTTTTGTTCCATTATAATTAAAAAAAGTTATAAATTTTAGGTTTACTGAAACCCAATCGTTTTCAGTTATTTTTTCTTTGCCTGAACGGCTGCTGCCACAAAATTCACAAAAATAGGATGCGGATTTGCAACCGTACTCTTGTATTCCGGATGGTATTGCACGCCAATAAAAAACGGATGATCTTCTATTTCTATAATTTCTACCAATCCCGTATCAGGGTTTACGCCTGAAGCCATCAATCCGGCATTTTCTAATGGTGCAACGTATTTACTGTTGTACTCATAGCGGTGACGGTGGCGTTCTGAAATGGTTTCTTTTCCGTAAATTTTATAGGCTAATGTATCTTTTTTGATGTCGCATTTCCATGCACCAAGACGCATTGTTCCGCCCTTATCCGTGATAGTTTTTTGCTCTTCCATGAGGTTTACTACCGGATAAGCGGTGTGTTCATTCATTTCAGTTGAATTAGCATCTTTATAACCCAACATATTTCTTGAATATTCTATGATGGCCATTTGCATCCCCAAACAAATTCCGAAAAACGGCACTTTATTCTCACGGGCATATTGCACTGCTGCAATTTTTCCTTCAATTCCTCTTTCTCCAAAACCTGGAGCAACCAGAATTCCGTCTAAACCTGAGAATTTTTCCTGCATATTATTCGCATCAATGTGTTCTGAATGAATCGAAATCACATTTACCTTTGTTTCATTAGCTGCACCGGCATGGATAAATGCTTCCAAAATAGATTTGTAACAATCCTGCATTTCTACATATTTTCCTATCAAACCTATATTCACGGTATGCTTTGGATTTTTTAATCGGCGTAAAAAAGTATTCCAGTTTTTTAAATCCGGAGCCGCTTTTTTAGGTAAATCTAATTTTTTTAACGCCACAACATCAAGTCCTTCTTCCAGCATTAAATTCGGCACTTCATAAATCGTGGAAGCATCAATAGACTGAATAACAGCTTCTCTTTTTACATTACAAAACAAAGCCAGTTTATTGCGTAATTCTTCAGAAAGTTCGTGTTCCGTTCTGCACACTAAAATATCTGCTTTTATTCCGCTTTCCATCAAGGTTTTTACGGAATGCTGGGTTGGTTTTGTTTTCAACTCTCCCGCGGCAGCTAAATAAGGAACCAGAGTAAGGTGAATTACAATCCCATTATGCTCTCCTAATTCCCAAACTAATTGACGAACAGATTCTATGTAAGGTAAGGATTCAATGTCTCCTACTGTACCCCCAATTTCAGTGATGACAATATCATAATCGCCGGAATTTCCAAGCAACTGCATTCTTTCCTTGATTTCATTGGTGATATGAGGAACTACTTGTACTGTTTTTCCTAAAAACTCTCCTCTTCTTTCCTTTTCAATAACCGAAAGATAAATTCTTCCTGTAGTCACATTATTCGCCTGAGAAGTAGGAACATTCAAAAAACGCTCGTAATGCCCTAAATCCAAATCCGTTTCGGCACCATCATCAGTCACATAACATTCTCCATGTTCATAAGGATTTAATGTCCCTGGATCTACATTAATGTATGGGTCAAACTTTTGGATGGTTGTACGGTATCCTCTTGCTTGTAACAATTTTGCCAAAGATGCTGCAATGATTCCTTTCCCTAAAGAAGAAGTCACACCGCCAGTAACAAAAATATATTTCGTTTGATTCATTCTGTTGTTATTTGTATTGTAGTTGTGTAAAAAACGTGGCAAAAGTACAATTATAAATTGTCAAATTGAAAATTAAATCGGTTTTGGGTACCGTTTTTTTATATTTCGAATTAACTCTTCCAGACCATTGAGTTTCAATTCATAAATTAATTTCAGTTGTTCCCCTAGTTCCCCTTTAGGAAACCCTTTATTGCTATACCAAACAATATAGTATTCCGGGATATCGATAAGAAACCAGCCTTCGTATTTACCAAAAGGCATTTTAGTATGGGCTAGCTTGATGAGTTGTTTTTGGTTTTGATCCATTTTATAATAAAAAAGAAGCAAGAGACAGGAAAACAAGAAGAAATAATCATTTTTGTTTCCTGTCTCTTGCTTCCTAAGACTATTTAATTCCAGTTAAAAATAATTCGTTTCTCGATTTCAGGATGCAGACTCAGGAAAACAGGACAGGTCATTGCTGCGCTTTCCAGTATTGTTATATTCTTTACATCAGCAGTTCCGTACATCTCAAAATTAATCGCTATCACATCAATACGTCTGGGTTCCGTTTTCATTATTTTAACCACCTCAGCGGTAGATCCTTTTAAATCCACTTCGAGATCTCGTGCTTTTATTCCCATGATGGTCATCATACAAGTTGCCAGAGCATTGGCAACCGCATCCGTTGGAGAAAAAGCTTCTCCTTTCCCATTATTATCTAAAGGAGCATCCGAAAAGATTTCAGTCCCGGATTGCAAATGAATAGAAGAGGTTCTTAAATCCCCTAAATACGTTACTATTGATGTCATTATTTTGCTTCTTTTATGGTTAAATCGGTATCATAATATAAAATATAAATTCCTTTATTGGTATATCCACCATCTTCTTTTTTATAGAATTCAAACTTATTATCTATTTGTTCCGTTGCCGTAAAGTCTACTGTTTCCTGATATTTCTTATCTTGTGACAAACGCATCATCGTGTCAAAAGTAACATCAAAACCACGAATTGCATAAGCACTTGGAGTAATTTTATTTCTGTTTTTAAACTCTTTCTCAAAAATTAATGCTTCAGGAGTTTCATTTTCACGAGCAACTGAAGGATACATTAATTTCAATTTTGTCAAATTCACAAAATTAATTTCGTCCGTGTCTAATGTTTCATTTGGTTCCAGAATTACTAACTGCACTTGATACATTGACATAGCACTCAACATAGTGGCCATAGTTGCCTTGATCATACTCGTGTTTTCGGTTTCCATCACCACGTAATTCATTTTGCCTTTTACAAATAAACGCTGTAGATTTTCTGGAGAAACACTGCCATTTGGATTAAGAGTTGCAAATTTAACGTCTTTATGATTTTCTTTTATAAACTGAATTACAGATTCTTTTTTCCTATCGACTACTGCTATAATAACGCCTCCTCTGGCTCGCATATAATTGAACATCGTATTTTTAACCTCAGTGGTCGTTGGAATGGTTTGATATAAATTACTAAGGGAGTTACCAACATCTTTTGATAAAGGGGAGATTACCGGAACCTGGCGTTTATGAAGTAATTCAGCCGTTATCTCGACGTTACTTTGATAAAAGGGTCCAATTATAGCATCTGAATCTTCCAAATTATTTCGCTTAATTAATGCTGCTATATTAGAATAATCCTTAGTTTCCTGGGAATCATAGATACTCACATCAAGAGAAAGACCCAATTGTTTGGCAGAATCTATGGCCATTAATGCACCTGCATAAAAATCTAAAGTCATATTCAAAAACTTGTCGTTTTTCAAGCGGGTGATGATCGAATTTGCAGTATCCACCTCCATTTTTGCAATATTAAAGGGCAAAAGAAGCACTAGTTTTTTCCTGTTCGCGCTATTATTTGACAATACGGTATATTCTTTTTTAATTTCTTGCAAAACAGGAGTCGCTGACGGAACTTTCAAAATCATACCTTCTGTCACGCCCTGAGATAAAGCGGGGTTTAAAGCAATTAATTCCTCCTGACTCAAATTAAACATTCGGGACAAACTATACAGTGTTTCTTTCGGTTTTATAACATAGGAACGGTAACTAAAGAGTACTTTGGCTGGTTGTGCATTATTTTCACCCATTTCTTCTTTGGACGCAAACGCTGCTTCCGTTTTATCTGCTTTTGGCCCCAAAGTTTCGGGATTCCCTTTGATACGCAATTTATATCCAATGGGTAAACCGGAAACTATTTCAGGATTTTTCTGCTCTAATTCTGCAATGGTAATTCCATAGTATTTCGCGATTGAGTATTTAGTCTCTTTTGGAAGCACATCGTGATACACTACTTTATCCTGATTTGATACTGTTTTTTTTAACCCATTTTTAGATGGAATAATAAGCGTCTGCCCTATTTGGAGGCCCTCGTTTTCAAGAAAAGGGTTCGCTTCTTTTAAAGCTTCATCCGTTACCTCATATTTTTTTTCGATACCATAGAGCGTTTCTTTTGGTGTCACTTCGTGAATTATAGCCTTCGCACCTGGTATAGTCGCAGTCAACGGTTTTTGGTTGCCCCCTTTTTTAGGAATCAGCAAAATACTGTTTGGTTTCAATCCACTTTGAGCATCCGGATTTAGTTGATATATATCAAATGGAGTGACCTTGTATTTTTGAGAAATTTCGTTAATTGTTTCCCCTTTCGCCACTTTGTGCGTTGTATTTTTTTCTTGTGCAAAAACACTATCATGATTGAACAACAACAGCACCATACAAATTACAAAAAAATATTTCATCGTTTTCATTTATAAATTATTCAAATTAGTAATACAAGAACGGTACCAAATTTTATTCTAAAAAATTTGATACCGTTTATATGGGAACATTAAAAAAAGCTGTTCTTAGAAAGGACTAAATAGTAAAGTATTATTCCCATTCAATAGTTGCCGGCGGTTTTGAACTGATATCATACACTACTCTATTTACCCCTTTTACTTTGTTGATTATGTCATTCGAGACTTTCATCAGGAAATCATAGGGAAGATGTACCCAATCTGCTGTCATACCATCTGTAGATTCTACAGCACGTAATGCAATTACTTTCTCATAGGTACGCTCATCTCCCATTACTCCTACGCTATTAACGGGAAGTAAAATGGCTCCGGCTTGCCATACTTTATCGTACAGTCCCCAAGATTTTAATCCGTCAATAAAAACAGCATCAACGTCCTGTAAAATCTGTACTTTTTCCGGGGTAATGTCTCCTAAAATTCTGATGGACAGTCCTGGTCCTGGAAAAGGATGTCTGCCTAATAATTCAGGGTCTATTCCTAAAGAAGCCCCTACTCTGCGTACCTCATCTTTAAAAAGCATGCGCAATGGCTCTACTATTTTTAGTTTCATGTAATCCGGTAAACCGCCAACATTATGGTGTGATTTTATGGTTGCCGATGGTCCTTTTACAGAAACGGATTCAATAACATCCGGGTAAATAGTACCTTGTGCCAACCATTTTACATCTTGTATAAGGTGCGATTCATCATCAAAAACTTCGATAAAGACACGTCCTATAATTTTACGTTTGGTCTCCGGGTCGCTGACACCTGCTAATTCAGATAAAAAACGATCACCGGCATCGACTCCTTTTACGTTCAAACCCATTCCTTTGTACTGATCCAGTACGTTCTGGAACTCATTTTTACGAAGCAAACCATTATTCACAAAAATACAATACAGGTTTTTACCAATCGCTTGATGTAATAAAACTGCTGCCACGGTAGAATCTACTCCTCCAGAAAGTCCGAGAACCACTTTATCGTCTTGTAGTTTTTCTTTTAATTCAGCCACCATTTCTTCAACAAAAGCATTTGGCGTAAAATTTTGAGGTACTTCCGCAATTTTCACCAAAAAGTTCTCCAACATTTTAGATCCGTCGGTTGAGTGAAAAACTTCCGGATGGTACTGAATGGCGTACGTGGTTTCACCCTCTATTTTGTAAGCTGCAAATTCCACATCGTGGGTACTGGCAAGTTTTACTCCATTAGTAGGCAATGCTTTGATACTATCGCTATGGCTCATCCAAACTTGGCTGTTTTCAGAAACACCCTCGAAGAACACTTCATTCTCTTTTATAAAAGATAAATTAGCTCTACCATATTCTCTTGTATTTGAAGCTGCCACTTCACCTCCACTAAAATGAGATAAATATTGGGCTCCGTAACAAACGGCTAATAAAGGTAATTTCCCTCTAATTTGAGATAAATCAGGATGTGGCGCATCTTCTCCTCGAACAGAAAAAGGGCTACCACCAAGGATTACGGCTTTGTAAGAAGATAAATCACTCGGAAAATGATTGTATGGGAAGATTTCGCAGAATATATTTAATTCGCGAACTCTACGCGCAATAAGTTGTGTGTATTGCGATCCGAAATCTAAAATAAGTACGTTGTGTTGCATGTGCAAAAATACTTTTTATATTTTGAATTGAAAAATCGAATTTTAAAATATTTATTTTATTTTGGATCACCAAAATAATTTCTCCTATCTTTTAAAAGAGAATTAGCCTTTTAGTCCATTTTGGAATTATCCTGAAATTAAGTTTAGAAGATAAAAGAGTACATTTGCAGCCCTAATAATCTACTTAAAACAGAAAAAATGAAAGCAAGAAATTTTATAGTCGTTGCATTTTTTGGCTTTATTATCATTTCATGTAATGTAATTGATGATTTATTGACCTTTTCGATAGACAATCAAACGACCGTTACCATTCCATCTGGATTTCCAGTGAACACCTCTTTAGAATTAGTTACTCCAGATGTTCCGTCTAATTCTAGTACCGCATTTGAAAATAACAATACAAATGCCGAATTAGTCAAAGATGTAAAATTGAAAGAGATGAAGTTGACGGTAACAAATCCCGCTAACAAATCATTTTCATTTTTAAAATCGATACATATTTATATTTCAACAAATGACAGCGACGAGATTGAACTGGCTTTTTTAGACGATATAAACGCAACATCAAACACGTTGAGTTTAACCTGTACCACAGAAAAATTAGACAAATACGTTAAAGCTTCCAGTTTTAAACTACGAACAAAAGCGATAACCAAAGAGGCGATTACTCAAGATATTTCCATAAAAGCGGACATGAAATTTCAAGTTACTGCAGATCCTTTTTAGAAAAAGCTATCAAACTAGTGGCTGACGAAATCCAAAGTGATTGTACCCTGAAATTTCAAATAAGACAAAAAAAGACCTTTGGAATCTCATTTCAAAGGTCTTTTTGTTTTTACAATACAGGATTTATGTCAACTATTCTTTGACCAAAATAATGGTTGCTTTAAAACCTGTTCCCAGATTCCATTGACTTCCTGATATCAAACCTCCTTTATCATTATATACTTTGAATTCAGCAGTATTGGGTCCTGAAGATCCCTGGTTCAACGCTTCAAATTCAATCTTGTTAAATCCTTTTTCTAAGACGATTTCAAATCCTTGAAAATTACTTTCAAGATTCACTTGGTACTGGATCACTTTATCGTTCAGATACACCCTGATCTGATCTCCATCAACGTAGGCCGCATCGCGATACATTACTTTTGCTGTGACAGATCCCGTGGTAAAATTGCCTAAATCTTGGTTTTTTCGATACACCAAACCTTCTGTTTTTTCTTCTTTTTTATTCCATTTGTCTCTATACACATCTCCCGGATTAATAAACTCATTTTTAGGAATCATCGAAAAATTATTTGCCGGCGCTACAGGAGCTGAAGCACTTGGTTTTGGGTTTAATAACTCCGGATTTTTAAACACATTAGGTGTCTTGACTGGTGGAACACTCGCTTTTGGAGGAATTGGTTTTTTAATTTTTGGTGCTATATTTTTAGGGGGAATGGCTTTAAATTTTGAGCTAAATTCGTTTTGGGCATATCCGCTTAGAGACATGCTGATGGTAATCATTAAAAATAAAATCCTTTTCATAACTTTCAAAATTAGGTTTTTTGTACCTGTAAAAATTTAAAAATAAAAAACCTATTGTACTTAATCAAAAATGAAGCACTAATTTAACTTTCATTTATAACTTATAATTTCCGATTTTATTATATTTTGGATACCCAAACACCATAAAAAACCGGTACATAAAAGGAATATTTTAATTACAAAACGGGTGATTTTATTTCGCTTTTTTTTATAACTTGCAAATAGTATGCCATACCAAAGCATCGCCTTCCATAACACTAAACAACCTTTAAACACTACTACAATGAAAAGAGAAAACATACTGACAGGCTCGCCATGGGAAGACAAAATGGGATATTGCCGCGCCGTACGCATTGGCAACTCTATTGAGGTTTCCGGAACTGTCGCACTGGTTGACGGCAAAAAAGTGAAAGCTAATGACGCCTATGCACAAACGCTCAATATTTTAGAACGTGTCGAAAAAGTCCTTGAAGACTTGGATGCAAGTATGAAAGATGTTATCAGAACCCGAATTTTCACTACTGACATTACTACTTTTGAATACGTTGCTAAGGCTCATGCTCAATTTTTTAAAGATATAAAACCTGTCACTGGTTTTTATGAAATCAGCAAATTAGTCGGTCCTGAATATCTAGTTGAAATAGAATTTACAGCAATAGCCCCTGAAAAATCATTAATTCAAGACGGATTATAATACTTTTGCACAAACACTTTGGCTGTTCTACTAATGAGTTTAGAAAAAACGAATAAAATTACGACACTCCTTTTCAAATGGATTTTCATTTGCATTTTAATAGGTATTTTTTCCGGATCGGCATCTGCTTTTTTTCTGGTAGCATTAGAATGGGTAACCCAAACCCGAGACAACAACAACTGGATCATCTGGCTTTTGCCAATAGGCGGCTTGGCAATAGGACTGGGATATTACTATTGGGGGGAATCAGTCGTCAAGGGGAATAATTTATTGTTAAAAGAATACGAAAATCCGCAGCAAATTATTCCATTCAAAATGGCGCCTTTGGTACTTTTTGGCACCTTGATCACCCATCTTTTTGGCGGTTCAGCCGGTCGTGAAGGAACAGCAGTACAAATGGGCGGTGCCATTGCTGATCAGTTCGCAAAACTATTTCAGCTTGACGTTTCCGAAAGAAAAACAATCCTCATTCTGGGAATCAGCGCAGGATTTGCTTCCATTTTTGGCACCCCTTTAGCCGGAGCCTTATTTGCTTTGGAAGTTGTTTTTTTTAGTAAAATCAATTTAAAAAGCATCCTATTATCGTTTTTTGTTGCCTATATCGCTTATTTCACCGTGGAACTTTGGCAGGTACAACACACGCATTATGCTATTCCTTTTGTCCCTTCAATTACTTTCATTACCTTATTCTGGGTAGTTCTCGTGAGTATTTTGTTTGGCTTGGTCGCCATGCTTTTCTCCAGAAGCACACACTTTTGGGGTCGGTTATTTTCTAAAACCATATCGTTTCCGCCTCTTCGTCCTTTTGTGGGAGGATGTTTCATTGCATTAGCCGTCTATTTTATTGGAACTACAAAATACATTGGCCTTGGAGTTCCTATGATTATTGAGGCATTTTCGAATCCAAATGCTTCTTATGATTTCCTACTAAAAATACTCTTTACGGGATTTACGCTGGGAGCAGGATTTAAAGGGGGCGAGGTAACCCCGCTATTTTTTGTTGGCGCTACTTTAGGAAGTGCCTTATCGCTGGTTGTGCCATTGCCAATTGCCCTTTTGGCAGGCATGGGGTTTGTGGCTGTTTTTTCCGGAGCCACCCATACACCTATTGCTTGCACGGTCATGGGAATGGAAATTTTTGGTGTTGAAAGCGGTATTTTTATTGGTCTAGCGTGCTGCATCGCTTACTTTACATCCGGTTCCGTGGGAATTTACAACGCCCAAATTGTAAAAGGAGCAAAATACCATTTGTACCAAAAATTAAAAAGAAGAAACACCGACTTTTTATAACCCTCTAAAAGTTTGTTAATTGTATAATTCATTTCAACATTACAGTAAAAAAATGTAATTTCGCAATCTATGAAAATACAAGACATTCAAGCGATACAGTTGTTATTAGCAACTCCTAAAAAGATTGCCATAATCCCACACCGAGGCCCTGATGGCGATGCCATGGGTTCTACCCTGGCTTTATATCATTTTTTATTAAAAAACAAACACCATCCCGTTGTTGTTTCTCCCAATGAATTTCCAGATTTTCTGGCTTGGATGCCGGGCTCTGAAACGATTAAAATATTTGAAAAAGACAAACAAAATTGCACAAAAATCCTTGAAGAAGCCGATCTGATTTTTACCTTAGATTTTAATGCCTTGCACCGCACCGGCGATATGGAGCAGGTTTTATCCCAGCTAAAGGCGCCCTTCATCATGATTGACCACCATCAAAAACCGGATGATTATGCCGCGATCACCTACTCTGATACGGCCTTTGGATCAACTTGTGAAATGGTGTACAACTTCATTTTATTCCTTGGAAAAAAGCAAGATATCGACAAGACTATCGGAACCTGCATTTATACTGGAATCCTAACCGATTCCGGTTCTTTTCGTTTTCCAAAAACAACTGGAACAACCCATAAGATTGTGGCTGAATTAATCGATTTAGGCGTTGAGAACACAGAAATCCCAAGCTTATTATTTGACAACAGCTCCTTTGGACGTTTGCAAATACTAGGAAGAGCGCTCCAAAACATGAAAGTACTTCCGGAACATAAAACAGCCTACACGACTCTTAGCCAGGACGAATTAAATTCGTTTGATTATGTAAAAGGCGATACAGAAGGTATTGTAAACTACGGATTAAGCATCAAGGGAATCATTTTTACAGCTATCTTTATAGAAAATAGAGAAGAAAAAATCATCAAAATTTCATTCCGTTCCCAAGGCGATTTTGATGTGAATCAATTTGCAAGAGACCATTTTAATGGTGGCGGACATCGCAATGCAGCCGGAGGGAAATCAGAAACATCAATGACAGAAACTATCAAAAAATTCGAAGATTTAGTAACAACGCTAAAAGTATAATCCATGTTGAAATTCAGTACGCCTATTGCACTGGTCTTTTTTTTGATTCTGGTTATGTCAAGCTGCAAGCAGCATCAGGAGGCGCGCAGACCCCTTTCGCAAGCTTCGGGAAGTTTCATGAAAAAATCAATTCAACGCAACAAAAAACTGGTGGCCACCGAAGAAGATAAAATTGAGGCTTTAATCAAAAGCGACCCAAAGATAAAATACCTTGCCTCAAAAAAAGGATATTGGTACACCTATCAAACCCGGAATGAAACGGATACGCTTACGCCAAAAAAAGGAGATGTAGCCTTTTTTGATTACGAGATAAAAGATTTAAAGGGAGCCATCATTTATTCTGAAGTAGAGCTAAGACCTCAAATCTATTATGTTGACAAACAAAACATTATGATGGGATTGCGAGACGGCATCAAACTAATGCGTAAAAACGAGAAAGTTACCTTTCTTTTTCCATCAAATATGGGGTACGGTTACCATGGTGATGACAAAAAAATTGGCACCAACCAGCCCTTAATCTGCACGGTTACGCTGCGTGACTTTAAATCGGAAGCAACTTATAAAAAAGAGAACGAAACACCAGTAAAAACAGTTGTACCCCCAGCTCCCAGCAAACAACAAGTACCGCCCACCAGTACACCTAAAGACACTATAAACCAATAAAAATAAAGTTAGAAATGAAAAAAAAGATCGTACTCGCATTCCTGGCAATTGCCTCATTTTACTCCTGTAAAGAAGAACACAGCGATCTTCCAGACGGTTTATACGCTAAAATTGAAACCAATAAAGGTGACATCATCGTACAATTAAATTTTGAAAAGGCCCCTATTACAGTAGCAAATTATGTGGCATTAGCAGAAGGGAAAAATGATTATGTGACCAATGAAAATCTTAAAAAAAGACCTTTTTTTGATGGTTTAAAATTCCATCGTGTCATCAATGACTTCATGATACAAACCGGAGATCCGCTAGGAACGGGTTCTGGTGATACCGGCTACAAGTTCAAAGATGAATTTACTGATTTGCAATTTGATAAAGGAGGCGTTCTGGCTATGGCCAATAACGGCCCGGCCACCAACAGCAGTCAGTTTTTTATCACGCATCTTGCTACACCTTGGCTAGATGGCAAACACACTATTTTTGGTCATGTAGTCGAAAAAGGGATGGAGGTCGTGAACAAAATTCAACAAAACGATTACATCAATACAGTTACCATTATCAGAAATGGAGAAGCGGCTAAAAAATTTAACGCAGTAAAAATATTCAATGATTATTTTGCTGTAGAAAATAAAAATCAAAAGGAAAAAGCAGCTGTAGATACTGAAAACAAGCGAGTTTACAACGAGAAATACAAAGAAGTCCGCGAACAAAAAGTAGCTTATTTTGCCGAATTGAAAGCCAAAGCAACAAAAACCAAAACAGGACTGCAATACGTGATCACCAAAAAAAGCGGGGGTAAAAAACCTGCTATTGGTACTGGCATCTTCATTCATTACGCCGGTTTTCTTGAAAATGCTGAATTATTTGATGCTAGTATCGAAAGTATTGCCCAAACTTTTGGAAAATACGATGAAAACAGAGCCGCTCAAAACGGCTACCAACCCATCCCTTTCCAAGCTGGTAAAAAAGATGGCATGATTCCTGGTTTCATTGAAGGCATCGAAAAATTATCGTTTGGAGACAAAGCCGTGATTTTTATTCCATCCCAATTGGGATATGGGGCAGCTGGAGCCGGAGGTGTGATTCCGCCTAATGCCAACATCATTTTTGAAATTGAATTATTAGAAAAAATGCCTCAATAATAGTAAGAAAATAAGCCTTTAAATTAGTACACTATGAAATTTAAAATTCTGGTTTTATTGTTTCTGGGAATGGTCAATGTACATTCCCAAACGGTCAAGAAATCTATTCCTGCCAAAAAACCGGTGACAACAGCAAAAGCAATTGTAAAAAAACCGGTGAAACCTGCGGTAAAAGCTCCGGTAGTTATCGAGGGAATTTTTGCAACAATTGCTACCAACAAAGGAGACATTGTAGTGGAATTAGCCTACCAAAAAGCTCCGGTTACCGTTGCGAACTTCATTGCATTGGCAGAAGGTAAAAACACTTTTGTCACTGATGACAAACTAAAAGGAAAACCGTTCTTTGACGCTCTGAAATTTCACCGTGTCATACAAGATTTTATGATACAGACTGGAGATCCTTCCGGCAATGGTTCCGGTGGCCCAGGTTATAGTTTCAAAGATGAATTTACGGACTTGAAACACAACAAAGCCGGTATTCTTTCTATGGCTAATTCTGGACCTGCAACTAATGGAAGTCAGTTTTTTATCACCCATAAAGCAACGCCATGGTTGGATGGTAAGCACTCCGTTTTTGGTCATGTAACCCAAGGAATGGCTATTGTAAACGCTATTGCGCAAAGCGATGTAATTACAAAGATTACTATTGTGAGAAAAGGCGCTTTGGCCAAAAAATTTGATGCGCCAAAAGTATTCGCTGATTATTTCAACAATAAATCCGAAGACCAGAAGAAACAAGACCTGGCAAACGCTGAAAATAAAGCAAAACAAGCTGTTTTTGAAGCGGAAAACAAAGTAAAAAGAGAAGCGCTGGAAGCGGAAGCTAAACGAGTATACATGGAAAAATACGGTGCTGTAGTAACCGCTAAAAAAACCTATTTAGCCGCTGCTAAAGCGACAGCAACCATCACACCTTCCGGATTAGCGTACAAGATAACAGAGAAAGGAACCGGAGTAAAACCTGCTAACGGAGCAACATTTTATTTTCATTACGCAGGCTATTTTGAGGACGGAACCCTATTTGACAGTAGCTATGAAGAAGTCAATCAAGTCTACGGGAAATTTGATGCCAATCGTGCCGCCCAAAACGGATACCGAGCCTTCCCGTTTGAAGCCGGAAAAAAAGACGGCATGATACCCGGATTTATTGAAGGACTTGACAATATGGCTTTTGGCGATAAAGCAGTCATTTTTATTCCATCCAATCTGGCGTATGGCGAGCGAGGTGCCGGAGGCGTTATTCCGCCTAATACAATGCTTGTGTTCGAATTAGAAATGCTGGAAAAACAGCCAACTCCAAAACAATAAAATAAAATATTTGACAATTATAAAACCCGACAATTCTCATCAAAGGAAAATTGTCGGGTTTATTATTTAATCCATTTAGATAAATCTTATTCAGCACGCGGATTTAAACTGGTTTACACTGATTAAAAAATACTTAAAATTCGTTTTTCTTCTGTCGCAACCGTGCCATCTGTGTGCTATCAGACGTAAACCAACACTATTATTTCTTTGTAAATTTCCAGTCAAATTCATCTTTCTGATTGATAATTGCACCAATTTCAAATTTCACCACCTCATCAAATTCTGTTTGAAAAATGATCCAGTTTTCCTCGTTGAAGTAATTTTCGAACGTATCAAACTCTTCCTGAGTAAATTTAGTGATTCCTTTGGTAACCAAATCTTTTTTGACCTCACTAATTTTTCTGTTGATCAATTTGTATCCAAATAATTCCAACTCCGGACTTGATGCGACAATGTACCCCAATTTCAGCTCTTCTTCCTTATAGAATGTCAAGCGCATTTTGAGTTTGTTGTAAGCAAAAATTACATTATCATCCTCATCCTTATAATTGCGGTCTGGTTTCCCGTAAAGCGCCGTAACATCATTTTGTTTCATCCCGAAAAGAAGCTTATCGATGCCGTGTTTTGGATTTATTTTCATACGTAGTCTGTTTTTTTTTAGTGAATAGAAAAATCAATGTGTATTGCAACAGCTCCTTTTCCAATCCTGATTATGGAACGCAAAGTTCGCAAAGTTTTTATAATGTTTGCCCTTTTTATCATTAAAAACTGAAGACTTTTTAGTAATCTAGCCGAGTATAAAAAAACCAGCTGCCAAACTACAGAGTAGGATCGGTTTTCGGGGCGGTAAAGTGCTCAATTTTTTTTAATCCCCATCGTTAAAACTACAATTTAAGGTTTTGTTTTAATCCAGCGCTGGATTTCTTTCCTGAGATTTCACCCATTTACACCGATTAATTCATCAGGCATCTTTAAAAATCTTTTATCAGCCTATGCTGTGGTACCACTTTTTTTAATACTTGTATCTATATCCTTTTCTTGCTGCTTAATCATTAATGCTGGACTAAAAATGTAATAGATTTGACGGCAGTATTAAAGTCTGTACGGATACCATTCTAAATGATAATCCTATATTATTTTTAGAATCCAAAAGCAAAACACATTGAAGCACATTGTTTTAACTAGCACCTGAACCAATGCGCTATTTTGGAAAGATGACAATAAATGGCTACTTTAGTACCACCAAAAGAAATAGTATGAGCTGGAATGCTAAAATTATTACACATAAAAAAGAGAAAAGAATCGCGGTCTATTTCGAAAAAAATCAAGAATTAATTACTCGAATAAAAACAGTAGCCGGTTCCAGATGGAGCCAATCTTTAGTCGCTTGGCACATTCCAGATACGGAAGAAAATAGAATTCGGTTTAAAATTCCAGCACTTACCTACTCCTTTCCGTCACCTGAAGGCATTGCTCAAATCGAGAAACTCAAGCAATGGATGCGTTCCAAGCGGTATAGCCAAAGTACGGTTGTTACCTATAGTGAAGCTTTGAAATCCTTCTTGGTTTTTTATAACCAAAAACCTATTGCTGAAATTACCAATGAAGATGTAATTGTGTACAATAATGAATACATTTTGAAAAACAATCTTTCGGCTTCGTATCAAAACCAAATTACAAACGCCCTTAAGCTATATTTTAAAACTATACAAAACACCAAAATCGAAATTGACAAAATTCACCGACCAAAACGGGCTAAGGTTTTGCCAAATGTATTGAGCAAAGAAGAGATAAAATTGATTTTGAATGCACACAGCAACATTAAGCACAAAATGATGTTGAGTCTGATTTATAGTTGTGGGTTACGCTGTGGTGAATTATTAGCACTTCGACCCGTTCATATCGATGCTAACCGAAACATAGTTTTGCTAAAAAACGCCAAAGGTCAAAAAGACAGGATTGTGCCATTAAGTCTAAAAATATTAGAAATGCTTCGTGAGTATTATAAAGTTTATAGACCTATATCTTATTTATTTGAAGGACAAATCAAAGGACAACCCTACGATGATAGAAGTTTGCAACAGGTGTTGAAACAAGCTCTTCAAAAAGCTGGGATCACAAAACCAGCCACCTTACATTGGCTCAGACACAGCTACGCAACGCACTTATTAGAAAGTGGCACCGATTTAAGATATATACAAGAATTATTGGGACACAGCAGCAGCAAAACCACCGAAATTTATACTCACGTAAGTACGAAAAGTTTGCAACAAATAAAAAGCCCATTTGATGATTTGTAAGAAATTAATTTATTATATTTGAATCGCAATGCGCTGCTCAATAGCGACAATCTACCCAAAACAGGGTGTATAGTCGCTACTTTATAGCGAGTATAGACAAGTTGGGCGATATATTGCTCAAAAAACTGGAAAAATAAAAAGTGTTACATCTAAAAGATATTTTCGTCTTTTGAAATAAATAAAAACTATGAGAAAAACATTAAGTTTATCAATAATGCTAATTTTAATTTGTAATCTCTCGATTGCTCAAAATTGTAATTGCAAAACAAATTTTGAATGGATGAAGAAAACTTTTGAAGAAAATGATGCGGGTTTTCAATATATAATCGACCTGAAAGGAAAGGAAGCGTATCAAAATAATAATACAATTATTTTACAGAAAATAAAAGCAATAAAGAAAACAGAAGATTGTACAAAAGTATTATCTGAATGGCTAGCTTTCTTTCGTAAAGGCCATTTTGCAATTAAAAAAATAGATAATAATTCTATAAATTCTAAAAAAAGCATAAAAGAAACAAAAAATGAAAATTGGGAAACTTTAAACGTAGATGTTCAAGAGTTTGAAAAATATTTGACTTCAAAAAAAGAAACCGATTTTGAAGGAATATGGGAAACTAGCCTGTACAAGATTGGTATCAAAAAAATTGGAGATTCTTATTTAGGTTTCATCATAGAATCTGGGAATGAATCTTGGAAAAAAGGGCAAATAAAAATCAGGCTTAACGACAAGAACGGAACATTTTATTTAAGAGACAAAAATCCAGAAGATTTTACAAGCCCAAATCTTTTGGGGATAAATTATCTGCAACTTGGGAATTTTACACTAAAAAGATTAAATCCAAAATATGAAACCGAAAAAGATATTGAACAATATCTTACTCTGATGTCGATTGACAAACCTTTTATTGAAGAATTAAATAAAACAACTTTAATTTTCAGAATTCCATCTTTCGATGGCTCACAAAGAAAAATAATTGACAGTGTTATAGCTATAAACAAAGAAAAAATATTAAAAACTGAAAATTTAATAATTGATTTGCGCAATAATGGTGGTGGTGATGATATAAGTTATAAAGAAATATTACCCTTTTTATATACAAATCCAATAAGAGAAGTCGGTGTAGAATTGCTGTCGACTAAACTAAACAATCAAAGAATGTTGGACTTTGTCAACAAACCCGAATTCGGTTTCGATGAAGAAGCTAAAAAATGGTTAAAAGAAAGTTATGATAAATTAGAAAAGCAATTAGGACAATTTGTTAATTTAGATTCAACAACAGTTAGTATTAATAAATTTGATCAAATTTATCCATATCCAAAAAATGTTGGAATAATAATTAACAAAGGTAACGGAAGTACTGCCGAACAATTTTTATTAGCCGCAAAACAATCTAAAAAAGTGAAATTATTTGGTACAACAACATTTGGAGCATTAGACATTTCAAATATGAATTTTGTAAAATCTCCTTGTAATGAATTTGAATTAGGATACTGTTTGTCGAAAAGTTTCAGAATTCCGAATATGACAATTGACAGCAAAGGTATTCAACCTGATTATTATATTGACGAAAGTATCCCAAAATATAAATGGATTGAATATGTGAACGGAATTCTAAATGAAAAATAAATACATCGCCCAACCGCTGTTTTGATATAGTGTGTGATTTAGTGGAATTACCGTTTCGTATCAAGTTTTTGTTAAGCCGAAAATTGAACGGTTACGAACCACACACCATCTCAAAGCAGCATAACGTTATGCGTCAGCTTAACCAAACTCAACAGAAAACAGAAAGATAAATGGCATTATTTCACCTAATTTTTGAACTAATAAAAATTTCGATTTTAAGTTGTATTTATGCAAGCTTAATACTTCTAGTCTTTAAAATAATTGCACATTATAATCCAAATTCTTGGTTTGTAAAAGCTTCAAATAAGAAATTTAAGTTTTGGTTTTTAAGCGGTCTTTGTATATCTGTTTTTCTCTTCTTTTTTATGTTTAGTTATTATGGAGACCATGGACTTGGAGACAGCGCGAGAGTTCCTATTGGACACTCTAAAGCAATTCAAGAAGTAGATGGCGTACAAGCATATATTCAAGATGAAGGGCCGATTAGTATGATCGAGATAGGAGAATTCATGATAGCTGATAACTTTGTCTATGGCTATACAAGCGATTCAAATGAAAATTATGATGGCAATTATTTCGTCTACAATTTGGTAAATAATTCTGTAAAGACATTCAAACAAAAAAGTGAATACGTAAACTTTTTGACGACAAACAAACTTGATAAAAATCCGAATTACAAAGATTTTAATTATTATTACGGAGAATATTGGAACGGATGGAGATTTTGGCTTTTACCGTAAATAAATTGAGAAAAAAGCCGAACGCATAATCGAGTAGACGGCTCCGCCAGAAACTGACGGAGTGCGCCTCTCACACCACCGTACGTACGGGTCTCGTATA